>NC_003902.1:4952500-5076188 GCF_000007145.1 Xanthomonas campestris pv. campestris str. ATCC 33913 | reverse complement strand
NGCGCCGTGCTCGCAGCCCGGTCATGAAAAGAGGATGGACCAGACTAGCACCCGGGGCAGGGTTTTCCCAGGGTTATTCACAGGTCCATCCACAGGCCATGCACACCGTCACTTGCGGTAAAGCCAGCAGGGAGTTGACCCGGCCCCAACAGCTCCTATAGAATTTCCGGTTCTATTCGTCTCCATCCATGCAGAGGGCCCCATGGCCACCAAGCGTACTTTCCAACCCAGCAACCTGAAGCGAGCACGCGACCATGGCTTCCGCGCACGTATGGCAACCGCCGACGGCCGCAAGATCCTGGCTCGCCGCCGCGCCAAGGGCCGCAAGCGCCTGAGCGCTTGATTGCCGCGCCGCTCCCTGCGGCCGAGGCAATCCCTTCAGTGAACGCATCGAACCCGTGCAGGCGATTTCCTCGCTCTGCGCGGGTTCGTACGCGTGCGCAATATACGGTCGTCTTCGATACCGCGCGCCGCACCTCGGACCCGTTGCTGAGCCTGCACTGGCGCAGTGGCGAGACGCCGCCGCGCCTGGGCATGGCGGTATCGCGCAAGGTCGATACGCGTGCGGTGGGACGCAACCGAATCAAGCGGGTCCTGCGCGATGCCATGCGCCACCTGCTGCCGGAGCTTGCCGGCGGTGACTACGTCATCGTGGCCCGTTCGGCGGCCGCCAAAGCGACCAATCCACAGATCCGCGACGCCTTCGTGCGTCTGCTGCGCCGTGCCGGCGCATTGCCCCTGCCTGCCGCGCCCGGCACAATGCCGCCCGCCAGGGCACCGCGCCCATCCTCCCTTTCCCCGACAGAGCCGGACCCCCGTTCCGACTGAGCGAGTTGCTGCCCGATGAACCAGACCCGTGTTTTCCTGATTTTTGCCTGGCTGATGGTCGCGGCACTGCTGTGGATGGAGTGGGGCAAGGACAAGGCGGCCGCCAATGCGCCGACGCCGATCGCCTCGCAGGCGGTCCCGGCGGCGCGCGATCCGGACGCCGCGGCCCCCGCGGCGAACGTGCCGTCGGCACAGGCAATTCCGCAAGCCGGCAGCCCTGCCGCGGTGCCGGCGACCAGCACCACCACGGCCACGCCGGCTACTACCGGTGCCGCGCCGGCAATCACCCTGACCTCGGACGTGCTGCGCCTGAAGCTGGACGGCCGCAGCGTGCTCGACGCCGAGCTGTTGCAGTTCCCGCAGACCAAGGACGGCACCGAGCCGGTCAAGTTGCTGACCGAAGACGCCGCGCATCCGTATAACGCCACCAGCGGCTGGGCCAGCGAGCGCTCGCCGGTGCCGGGCGTGGGCGGTTTCCGTGCCGAGCAGCCGGGCACCACGTTTGAGCTGGCCAAGGGCCAGAACACCCTGGTAGTGCCGTTCGTGTGGAACGGCCCCAATGGCGTGTCGATCCGCCGCATTTTCACCTTGCAGCGCGGCAGCTACGCGATCTCGATCAAGGATGAGGTGATCAACAAGAGCGATGCGGCGTGGAATGGCTATGTGTTCCGCAAGCTGAGCCGGGTGCCGACCATCCTCAGCCGCGGCATGACCAACCCGGATTCCTTCAGCTTCAACGGCGCGACCTGGTACAGCCCGCAGGAAGGGTATGAGCGCCGGGCGTTCAAGGACTACATGGACGACGGTGGCCTGAATCGCCAGATCACCGGCGGCTGGGTGGCCCTGCTGCAGCATCACTTCTTCACCGCGTGGATCCCGCAGAAGGACCAGGCCTCGCTGTACGTGTTGGCGCAGGATGGCCCGCGTGACGTGGCCGAGCTGCGTGGCCCAGCCTTCACCGTGGCACCGGGCCAGAGTGCCAGCACCGAGGCGCGCCTGTGGGTGGGCCCGAAGCTGGTCAGCCTGCTCGCCAAGGAAGACGTGAAGGGCCTGGACCGCGTGGTCGACTACAGCCGCTTCTCGATCATGGCCATCATCGGCCAGGGCCTGTTCTGGGTGCTGAGCCATCTGCACAGCTTCCTGCACAACTGGGGCTGGGCGATCATTGGCCTGGTGGTGCTGTTGCGCCTGGCGCTGTATCCGCTGTCGGCCGCGCAGTACAAGTCCGGTGCCAAGATGCGCCGCTTCCAGCCGCGCCTGGCGCAGTTGAAGGAGCGCTACGGCGACGACCGCCAGAAGTACCAGCAGGCGACGATGGAGCTGTTCAAGAAGGAAAAGATCAACCCGATGGGTGGCTGCCTGCCGCTGCTGATCCAGATGCCGATCTTCTTCGCGCTGTACTGGGTGTTGGTGGAATCGGTGGAACTGCGCCAGGCGCCGTGGCTGGGCTGGATCCAGGACCTGACCGCGCGCGATCCGTACTTCATCCTGCCGGTGCTCAACATCGCCATCATGTGGGCGACGCAGAAGCTGACCCCGACCCCGGGCATGGACCCGATGCAGGCCAAGATGATGCAGTTCATGCCGCTGGTGTTCGGCGTCATGATGGCCTTCATGCCGGCCGGCCTGGTGCTGTACTGGGTGGTCAACGGTGGCCTGGGTCTGCTGATCCAGTGGTGGATGATCCGCCAGCACGGCGAGAAGCCGAGCAAGATCATCCAGGCCAACGCCAAGTAAGTGGAACAAGGCCCGCCGCAAGGCGGGCTTTGTACATGTGCCCCCGCAGTGCACCACCGCACGTGCTGACCATTGCCAAGGATGCGTTCGTGATGTCTTTGCCGCTGCACCGCCTGTTGCTGTGCGCCAGTTGTCTGGGGCTGTTGCTGCTGGCTGGCTGCGGCAAACCGCAGGACGGGCGCGATGGGCAGGAGGCTGCCAAGCCGGCCGCATCCGCCACGCCGGCCGCGCAAAACGATCCCGCTGCCGAAGATGCGCGCGTCCTGATCGCGCAGTTGCGCGAACAGCTGGACCGGCATCGCCGCATCATCGTGTTGCTGGCCGATGAGGCCGCGCAATCGCCGCGCGACCGTGCCACCTCCAGCAGCGTGGGCCAGCAGTTGTTCCATGAGAACCTGGAGCAGCGCGAGCGTATTGCTGCACGATTCGAGACCGTGCTGGCCTCCAAGGCGTCCACCCGCTTTGCCACCCTTGCCACGGTGCTGGACGACGTCGAGTCGGCGCCCGATCTCTACGATGCCGATCGTCTGGCCTTTCGCGAAGTGCTGCGCGATTTGCACGCGCGTATTGGCCGCGATTCGGCATTGCCGGCGGTGAAACTGCACCAGCGCATCGGCGAAGACCTGGAGGCGCTGGATGAAATCGAGCGCACCTACAACACCGAGCTGACCCAGATCTTCAGCCGCTTCGATCGCAGCCGCGCCATCACGCCCAAGCGCGAGAAATGGGACGACTACGTGGCGCATCTGCGCACGCTGTACACGCGCGAAAAGATCCTGCGCGACCACGGCGTGGTGGAGCCGTATCCGTTCTCCGCGCGCGACAGCGAGAGCGAGATCTTCGGCCGCGACCTGCCGCCCAAGACCGTGGTGCTGACCTTCGACGATGGCCCGCACAAGGCCTATACCGAAGAGATCGTGGCCATCCTCAAACGCTACGACGTGCCCGGCGTGTTCTTCGAAGTGGGGCGCAATCTGGGCAACCTGGATGCGCAAGGCAAGCCGACCCTGGCGCCGCTGGCCAAGATCAGCCACAGCCTGATGGAAGAAGGCTATGCGGTGGGCAATCACAGCCTCACCCATGCACAGCTATCCAAGACCACCGGTGCGGCCTTGCGCAGCCAGGTGCTGGATACCGACACGCTGTTGCGTGCGGTGGACGACAAGCGCGCGCCGCTGTTTCGGTTTCCATATGGCGCACGCAATGCCGAAGGGCTGCAATTGCTCGGCGAAGCGGGCCTGAAATCGATCATGTGGAACATCGATTCAATGGACTGGGCCGACCCGGTGCCGGAATCGATCGTGCAGCGCGTGCTCGACCAGGTGAACAAGGAACAGCGCGGCATCGTGCTGTTCCACGATATCCACGACCGCGCCGTAAAAGCGTTGCCGCAGATCCTGGATCGCCTGATTGCCGATGGCTACCAGTTTGCCGGCTGGAACGGGCGCGATTTCTCGGTGGCACGCGCACCCAGCGCGACAGCGGCCGCAACGGTGACCACCGGTTATGCCAAGTCGTGGGCGATCGTGATCGGCATCGACGACTACGCGCGCTGGCCCAAGCTCGAATACGCCGCCAACGATGCGCAGGCGATTGCCAACACCTTGACCGGCCCGTTGGGGTTTCCGTCGTCGCAGGTGATCGTGCTCAAGAATGCCGAAGCCACCCGCAACAACATCCTGGCCGCGTTCCACGACCGGCTCGGCGATGGACGCGCGCAGACCAACGACCGCGTGTTCGTGTTCTTCGCCGGGCATGGCGCCACGCGCCGGCTCGCCTCCGGGCGCGACCTGGGCTACATCATCCCGGTGGATTCGGACCCGGAGCATCTGGCCAATGACGCGATCGCCATGAGCGACCTGCAGAACATCGCCGAAAGCCTGCAGGCCAAGCACGTGCTGTTCGTGATGGATGCCTGCTACAGCGGTTTGGGATTGACCCGTGGCGGCCCAAGTTCCAGCGCCTACCTGCGTGAGAACGCCCGCCGTATCGCGCGCCAGATGCTCACCGCCGGCGGCGCCGATCAACAGGTGGCCGACAGTGGCCCGAACGGGCATTCGGTGTTCACCTGGGTGGTGTTGCAGGCGCTGGCCGGCAAGGGCGATCTCAATGGCGATGGCTTGATCACCGGAACCGAGCTGGCCGCGTATGTCGCGCCGGCCGTGTCTGCGGTGTCGGCACAGACGCCGGCATTCGGCAGCCTGCCGGGATCGCAGGGCGGTGAGTTTGTGTTCCAGGTGCCGAGTGGCGAAGAATTCCTCACCGCCGATACCGCGCAGTTGTCGGCGGCCGCGATCGCGCTCAATGGCCGCGTGGATGCGGTGCGCCCGGCTGCGGTCAGTGCCGGCGTACCGGCAAACGCGGCGCCGGTGACGGTCAAGACCTTGCAGGGCGGCGAAGCCACGTTGGTGCTGCCGACCGCGGTGAAGAGCAGCGACCGGCAGCGTGCGCAATTGGCCAACGAACGTGGTTTGCAGCTGTACAAGGAAAAACGCTACGCCGATGCCGCCGAGCAGTTCGCCGAAGCCCTGAAGCTACGGCCGGACTTTGCATTGGCTGCCAATAACCTGGGGTTTGTGTACTACCGCCAGGAGCGCTATGCCGAAGCCGCACGCTGGCTGGAAAACACCTTGAAGATCGATCCCTCGCGCGCGGTGGCCTATCTCAACCTCGGCGATGCCTATGCCAAGGCAGGCGATCGCGAGAAGGCACGCAAGGCCTACACCACCTATCTCGCCCTGCAGCCGCAAGGTGCCGGTGCCGAGCAGGCACGCGCACAGTTGCAGACCCTGTGATTTCTCTTCGTTCTCTCATCGCATGAATGCTTTGCCTTCCACCATCGTTGCCATCGCCACTGCTGCCGGAACTGGCGGTATCGGTATCGTGCGGCTGTCCGGCCCGCAGTCTGTACAGATCGCCGCCGCGCTGGGCATCGCCGGACTGCAATCGCGGCATGCGCGTTACGCGCGCTTTCGTGATGCGCAGGGCGAGGTGATCGATGACGGCATCGCGGTGTGGTTCCCCGCGCCGCACAGCTTCACCGGCGAAGAGGTGGTGGAGCTGCAGGGCCACGGCAGCCCGGTGCTGCTACGGCAATTGGTGGCCCGCTGCATCGCGCTGGGTGCACGCCAGGCGCGTGCGGGTGAGTTCAGCGAGCGGGCCTTCCTCAACGGCAAACTCGACCTGGCACAGGCCGAAGCGATTGCCGACCTGATCGCCGCCGGCGATCTGCGCGCAGCGCGTGCGGCGCGCAGATCGCTCGACGGTGTGTTCTCGCGGCGCGTGGATGCGGTGAGTGAGAGCCTCACGCGGTTGCGCATCCATGTGGAAGCGGCGATCGACTTTGCCGACGAGCCCCTCGACACACTGGGCGGCGCGCAGGTGCGCGAGGAGCTCACCCGCACGCGCGCATTGCTTGCGCAGCTGTTGCGCGATGCCGAACGTGGACGCAAGTTGCGCGATGGTTTGCACGCAGTACTCATCGGTCCGCCCAACGCCGGCAAGAGTTCCTTGCTCAATGCCTTGGCCGGCAGTGATCGGGCGATCGTGACCGATGTTGCCGGTACCACGCGCGATACCTTGCATGAAGCGATCCAGCTCGATGGATTCGAACTGACCCTGGTCGATACCGCAGGCCTGCGCGAGGGCGGCGATGCAATCGAGCGCGAAGGCATGCGCCGCGCGCGCGCCGAACTGCAGCGTGCCGACCTGGCGCTGATCGTGCTGGATGCACGTGACCCGCAGGCCGCGCGCGATGCCCTCGGCGATGCCATTGATGCGGTACCGCGCCGGTTGTGGATCCACAACAAATGCGACCTGCTGGCTGTGGCTGGGCCAATGGACGCCGATGCGATCGCGGTGTCTGCGGTGACCGGGCAGGGGCTGGAGCACCTGCACACCCGCCTGCGCGAACTGGCGCTGGGCGATGGCATAGAAAGCGTGGATGGCGAATTTTCAGCGCGCACGCGGCATGTCGATGCATTGCACCGCGCCGAACAACATGCCGACGCCGCAGATCTGGAGCTGCGCTACGAGCAGCTCGAACTGGCCGCCGAAGAACTGCGCCTGGCGCATGAAGCCCTCGGCGAAATCACCGGCAAGCTCAGCGCGGACGATCTACTCGGCAAGATCTTTTCGAGTTTTTGTATCGGGAAGTAATGCGGTGGCCGCGACCTCGCTCATGCGCCACCCATGAAAAATCCGGCCTCTTGCGAGGCCGGATGCTGTGGTCACTTCATCATGCGCACGCTCAGAAGTCGTAGCGTGCCGTCAGCCGGAACGAGCGCGGTGTCTGGTAATTGCCATCGTTCAAGTAGTTCGGGCTGATCACATCACGCGAGGCCTCACTGAACTCGTTGTACTCGGTGACGCGATCGTTGTTAAACAGGTTGAAGACGTCGAGCTTGATGCGCAGCTTGTTGTCGGCCCAATTGGGAATGTAGGCCGCTGCCAGATCGAAGGTCCAGGTCCACGGTGTGCGGCCTTCGTCGCCACGTTGGCGTAGCTCGCGTGTGCCTTCAGCGTTCAAGCAATAAAAGCTTGAGCCGCTGTAACCGCTGAGATTGCCCTGGTCAGGCTGCGGAATATCGTCCAGCGGGATATAGCCCTGGCAGTTGATCGGACGGCCGGACTGCAGCACCAGATTTCCGCCGAACTGCCATTCGGGCGTGAGGTTGTATGCCCCGAACAGCTTGAGCGTGTGCTGACGATCGTTCGGTGTCGGCCCATAGGTGCCATCGGTGAACAGACGGTGGTCGAAGTCCTGAGTGAGGCCGGCATCTTCCTGTTCCAGCGTGGAATTGACGTAGCCCTCGACGTTGCCGCGTGTCCTGGCAAACGTATAGGAGCCCTGGAAGTTGAACTTCTCGCCGGTCCGTTCCCAGAAGAATTCCAGTGCCGTGTGGAGGCGACGGTACTCAGGTAGTCCAAGGTACGAGGCAGGCAGGGTGGCCAGTTCGACTTCGCCATCGCCGTTCAAATCGACATTGAGGGTGACATCGCTTCCTGGATTGAGGAAGTAGCAGCTCGGCACGGATCCCGGATCGAAATCGGGATAGCCATTGTCCGCGGCCCAGTCAATCCAGGGGTTGGTTGTGCAGGTGTCGTCCATGCCTGACTTCACTTCGCGGCGGATCATGCGCACACCCGCCATCCAGTTCTCGGTCAGCTGCAATTGGCCACCCAGGATCACTTCGTCCTGGTACATCGGCGACAGGTTGGTCGATGCGACAGAGGCCGGATTCGGCGCAGTGAGCGAGCCATTGGCCTGGGTCTGGCCGATCTGCGCACCTTGACCCACCGGCGTGCCATCGGCTTCGCTCCAGCCATTGACGAAGTACCAGTTGGACACGGTCGATTCGGCACCGGTGGCACGGATACTCGAGTTGGTCGCCACCGGAATGTAGTAGCGGCCGGCGGTACCGAATAGCTTCAGGCTGGCGTCGCCGAGCACATCCCAGGAGAAGCCAAGGCGCGGCGCCATCTTGTAATCGGACTCGATCCAGGCGATGCCATCACCGTTCTTGTTTTCGAACTTTTCGCCGCGCAAGCCGAGCACGGCAAGGAAGTTCTCGGTGACCTGCCAGTTGTCTTCCAGATAGAACGCGCTATTGGTGTTCTCGTAGCTGGAGCTGCTGGTCTGATACACGCGTGAGCGTGCATACAGCGCACCGCGCGGCACGAGCTGACCGTTGACCGTACGCCCCGGCTGTCCGGCAAACGCGCCGGTTGCCACAGCATTGCCCGGCACGGTGTAGTACGCCCAGTTGATGCCGCCGGCGTAGGTCTGGCCACGGTGGCTGGATTCGTATTTTTCCTGATCCACGCCAAAGCGCAGTCGGTGCTCGCCCAGCACCCATTCGCCATCCACGCGGAAGGCTTTGCGGACGTCTTCATCGGGTTCGGCATCCAGATCAGCGATGGTCGTGATCGTGCCCGGGTTGCAGCCGATATAGCGGTCAATCACGCTGGTGGTCAGGCCGAAGCTGTACGCCCATGGGCACTCTCCGCCGGCGGGATTGGCAGGTAAGCGGGAATCGATCAGGTTGCTCAAATAGCCGTATTGCGCCGACACGGTGAAATTGTCGGTGAAGTAGCCGGTGTACTTGAGGATGCCGACCTTGCCGCCGTTTTCCATCTCGTACTGCTCGATCGGCACTTCGTGCCTGCCAACGTTGTAGCGGTTATCGCCGTTGGCGTCGGTGTCGTATTCGTAGGTGCGGTACTTGGTCTTGGCCTGGTTGTAGATGCCGGTGAATTCGACCAGGTTGCTGTCGTTGATGTACCAGTCGAGTTTGACCAGGCCCTGCGGCGTCGTGTCACTGACACGCCGGCTGGTCAGCGCGTAGAAGTTGTCTTCCGTCTCCTGGCGGCCTTCCACCATTGCGAAGAAGAACAAGCGGTCCTTGATGATCGGGCCGCTGGCGTAGGCCGAATAGATGGTGCTGTCGAACTGGTCATCGCTACGGTATTGGTACAGCGGGTCCGACGCATCGGGATCGCGCTCGCGCACGTTCTTGGCTGCTGCAGCGCCCCAGTCCGGTGCCCATTCAACGCTGGCGCCGTAATGCCAGTCGTTGGAGCCGGATTTGGTCACGATGCTGACGATGCCGCCCAGCGAGCGCCCGTACTCGGCACCGTAGCCGCCGGTCTTGATCTGCAGCTGGCCGATGCCCTGGAACGGGATGTTGGCAAAGGACAGGAACGTGCGCATGTTGGTCACGTCGAAGCCGTTGATGTAGTAGCCGTTCTCGGCCACCGAGGAGCCGCCGAACGAGGCCAGATTGCCTGCGCCCAGGCCGCTGTCGCCGCGAACGGCGCCCGGCGCCAGCAGCGCCACCGACGACACATCACTGGCCACCGGCAGCGAGACCATCTGCTCGGCCGTGAACACCGTGGTCGATTCCACCGACGACACGTCGATCGGATTGAAGGCCTGTACGCCCACGACCTCCACACGGTCCAGTGTCTTGGCATCGCTGCCGAGCAATACCTGCGAGCCGCTACCGACCTTGACGTCCACCTCGCGCGTCACCCCATCGGCGGTGATCACGTACTTGCCCGGTGGCAATTGGCTGAAAGTGAAACGCCCGTCCGCGCCCGCGGTGATCGAGCGGCTGACGCCGGTCTGCGGGCTCTGGATGGCGATCGTACTTCCTGGCTGGCCACTACCGAAGATCGAGCCGACTGCGCTCTGCGCTTGCACCCCACCGACGACGCACATCCCCAACGCAAGACTCAAGGCACTGCGCTTGATGTTCCTGCACAACACACTACGAACCCCTGGACGCGTCATTCCTCTCTCTCCTGATGAATTCGGTCACGGACACTGCAGACGTGGGACTCGACTGCGATCGCAGTCGAGGGGAACTGCACTTCAGGGATCGCCTGAACAACCTGAACGGATGTCAGCTTCCTGAAGCTTGTCTGAAGATTAACCCAGGATTTACAGAGATGTCATCTTCCGGGAACTTTTAACGAGATCGATGCTTTCGGGCCGGGATTCGTTCGAGCAAATGCTGTATGCGAATGAAGTATTTGCCGCTGCTGCGGAAGTGCCTAAGGGCCAGGAGTTGTGGCAAACGCCAGATGATGCATCTAGGCATGCCAGTGCGCGCTGGCCTTTCGACCTCAGCGAGGTGGTGCGACAGCTGGGCGAGTCAGTGCCGGGAGAACACGCCCGCAGGTCGACCAAGCGGGTCTCTCGCATCTCTTGCGGAAGCATCACCTGCCAAGAGGCCGCCAACTGCTGTGCTCAACGGATGGTGGGTTGCAGGCGCCTATGCCAGGCCAACGCTCTGTGATCGCTAATGCCGCGCATGACCAGCATCTCGGCGGCTATGCGCCAAGGCAGCGGTCAACAAGTAACCAGTGGAAACGGCACTATTGCCAGCGTTAGAGCGGGCAACGCACTGCTGCACGCATGCGCCAGATAGTCTGCCCATCGACTCAGAGCCCAGGCATCCCCATGCCTTCATGCCTGCATGCGCCAATCGACGAATGCTGCGAGCCGCAGTGTTCGGCTGCATGCCTGCGACCTGCACATCGCGCAGGCGCGCATCACTGCGATGTGGCCTACAGCACGCCCGGCAACACCGTCTGCAGGGCGGCGGCTTCTGCCGCGCATGTCGTGGAGTTCGCCGGCGTGGCCTTGGCTATCTCGCGGCGGGCGGCGGCCAGGTCGTTCTGGAACTCGGCGTTGCCATGCAGTGCCGCGACGGTGGCGGCGCCCATGATGCGGCCCTGCAGGACGTCGCTTTGCCAGTGCACGTTGCAGACCAGGCGGCTGTCGCCGAAGGCGCGGCCGCGAGCGAGCAGGGCATCGCGCCTGGCCGGTGCCAGTTCGGCCAGGATCAGGCCCCAGCTCCAGCCGATGGCGGTGTGACCGGACGGGTAGGAGCCGTTCTTGCGTAGGCTGTCGTCGTCGGCCGGGGTGCACATCGGTTGATTGTTGCGCATGAACGGGCGCGGGCGTTGGTAGCGCCCCTTGGCCGCACTGGTGCTGGTGCTGGCATCGCGCAGGCTGCGTTCGAGCAGGCGCAGCAGGTGTGGCGTCGTGGCCTGGTCGATCTGCACGCCCAATGCGCAGCTGAAGTGGCCAACCGCCGCCGGGAAGCCCAGCGCGGCGTCGCGCGTGGCCAGGTCCCAGCGTGGTGTGCCGCGTAGTTGCAGCATCGCCTTGGCCACTGCCTCGTCGTTGGCGAGCGCGGCGCTGCCATCCTGCGGCGGTGGCGGAACCAGCTGCAGGCTGTCGGGCAATTGCTCTTTCTGCAGATAACCACGTGCGTCGGTAGCAATCACCGAACCTGCGGAGGCAGGCTTCTCCCGCGCACTCGCCAGGCCGCTGCCGATCAACAATGTGGCAATTGCGGCGCCAGTCAGCGTCCGATGGAACGAGCGAGCACGGCGCTGCGGCATGGAACACTCCTCAAACGACACAACGGGAAGAACGCGCACATTACGACGCGCAGATGACAGCTGCATGCCGGCGCCACGCAGTGACGGCGCGCGCAACGCAGCGACTGTCGCCGCACTGTCATGCGGCAGTCGCATCGGCGCAAGACAGCTGTCGCACGCTTGCCGCCATCTTTTGACTCTTCCCCCACGCCGCTCATGCCCAAGACCCATCTCCTCAGTGCCGCTGTTCTTACCGCGCTCGTGCTGTCACCGGCCGTGCGCGCCGCCGATACGCCCGCCGAGGCAGGTGCCGACGCGTCTGCCGCCACGGGAACCGTGCAGCAACTCGATGCGGTGTCGGTGATCGGTCAGGGCGAAACCCGTCAGGTGCAGCGCATCACCCAGCAGGACATTCCGGTGCTGCCGCCGGGCACCAGCATCCAGAAGCTGCTCAACCGCATGCCGGGCGTCAACGTGCAGTCCAACGATGCCTTCGGCGCGAACGAAGAGTCGCAGACGATCAGCCTGCGTGGCTTCAACGGCACGCGTCTGGGCTACACGCTCGATGGGTTGCCGCTGGGCGATAACGCGTACGGCAACTACAACGGCCTCAACATCAGCCGCGCGCTGATCGCCGAGAATTTTGGCGGCGTGGAGCTGGCTTCGGGTATCGGTGCGCTCGGTACTGCCTCGACCAGCAACCTCGGCGGCACCATCCAGTACTACTCGGCCGATCCGTCCAGCGTATTTGGCGGCCAGCTGTCGCAGACGGTGGGCTCCGATGCCAACCGCCGCACCTTCCTGCGTATTGATACCGGCGACTACAACGGGTTCTCGGCGTATGTGTCCGGCATCAATGCCGAAGCCGACATGTGGGCGCGCCCCGAGTCGCCGACCACCACCCGCCAGTTCAATGCCAAGGGCGTGTATCAGTTCGACGGCGGCAAGCTGACCGCATTTGCCGATACCTCGCGCACCTCGCAAGCCGATTATTCCTACCTGTCCAAGAGTGGCATGGCGCGTGGTCTGGGCTGGGATTGGAATTTGTACGCACCGGACTGGAACCGTGCGTTGGCGGCGGCGTACTGCGCGCCGGCCACGCGCAATGCGGCGCGCTGCAGCTTCAGTGGTGGCGTGGATAACGTGGACGATGCGTATTACCAGAGCCGCGCGCTGCGCGACGACGACCTGTTCTACGTGGCCGGCGACTTCCAGCCCAACGATGCCATCAGCCTGCACACGCAGGTGTATCACCATGAAAACAAGGGCCAGGGGCATTGGTGGTCACCGGGTCAAGCGTCCAACCCGGGTACGCCGCAGGCACTGCCGATCTCGATCCGCAGCACCAACTACTGGATCAATCGCACTGGCGGTATCGCCTCACTCGGTTGGGATCTGGGCCCGCATCATCTGGAAGCCGGGCTGTGGTACGAGCGCAACCACCACGATGTGGAGCGCAATTTCTACTGGATCGATGGGCCGGTCAGCGATGACAAGTTCCTGCAGGATCCCGACCGCCGGCTGTTCTCGCAGAACTACATCATCACCACGCGGCAGTTCTACGTGCAGGGCAACTTCAAGTTTCTCGACGACCGCCTGAGCGTGGATCTGGGCATCAAGAGCCCGAGCACCGAAATGACCGCGCGCGAGACGCCGGGCATCGCAGTGGAAGCGCCGGTGGCCACCGGCTCGATCAAGGCCAGCGAGTCGGTGCTGCCGCAGATCGGGTTGGGATATCGCCTGGCCGAAGGGCAGGAAGTGTTCGCCTCGTACGCGGAAAACATCGCCGCATTCCAGGGCGGCGGCGCCGGTGGCCCATTGCTGGTGACGCAGGCCTCGTTCGATGCCAGCGTGGGCGCGCTGGAGCCGGAAAAGTCGCGCACCCTGGAAGCCGGCTACCGCTTCGTGCGTGACCGCTTCGAAGCCTCGCTGGTCGGCTACGACGTCACCTTCGACAACCGCCTGCTCTCGCTCAACCCCTGCGCCAGCATCCAGCAGGGCACCACGCCGGCCTGCACCACGCGCTTCTTCAACGTGGGGTCGGTGAGCAGCCGCGGTGGCGAACTGACGGTGATCTGGAAGCCCACCAGCTACCTGCAGTGGTACAACTCGGCCTCGATCAACCGCTCCACCTACGACGACAACTACGTGCAGAACGGGGTGACCATTGCCACTGCCGGCAAGACCACGGTGGATACGCCCAAGCGCATGCTCGCCAGCGAAATCGCCTTCAACTACGCTGGCTGGAATGTCAACCTGCGTGGCAAGTACACCGGTGAGCGCTTCTACACCTACACCAATGATCAGGGCTTTGGCGGTTACACCTCGTTCGATGCCGGCGCCGGCTATGAGTTTGGTCAGGTCAGCATGCTGCAGTCGTTGAAGCTCTCGCTCAACGTGACCAACCTCACCGACAAACGCTACGCCTCCAACCTCACCGCGTTCGCCAACAGCGATCCGAATGGCCGCCAGCTGGCATTCCACGCCAGTGCACCGCGGCAGGTGTTCTTGACGTTGGATGCCAAGTTCTGAGTTAGGGATTGGGGAATCGGGATTGGGGATTCGTAACGGCGGGTCTTGCTGCTGTTTACGGATTTCCGATGCTGATGGACGCTGTTAGTTTTAGAGTGGCTGACAAGACGTAAGAGCAGCTATCAAAACGACTGCGCAGCCGCCAGGCGGGCGCGGCCGGTGCTCGGAATTCTCATGTACCCCCGTACACTCCGGTTCCTCCGCGCCGTCCGCACCCACCTGACGACTGCTCGCTACGTTTTGTTAGCCGCTCTTAGCGCGTGGTTGTCAGGCGTGTACGAACGATGCGGAGAAAGCGGGGGTGTACGTGTAGTACATGCCGCACCACCAATCGGCCGCGTTCGCCTGGCGATCATGCTTTGGTTTGATGGCTACTTTTTCGTTGGAGAAAGGCATGATGCAGTTCCACCGTGTTCTAGTCTTGGGAGCGATGATGGCCGTCATGAGCAGCCCTGCACTGGCAGAAGCGCCGCTGGCCAAGACGGTGCAGATCTTCGCGCACCGCGGTGCCAGCGCATTGCGCCCGGAACATACCTTGGCGTCCTACGCCAAGGCTATCGTCGATGGCGCTGATTTCGTCGAGCCGGATCTGGTGTCGACCAAGGATGGCGTGCTGGTAGCGCGCCATGAGAACGAGATCGGCGGCACCACCGATGTGGCCAGCCATCCGGAGTTTGCCGCGCGCAAGACGCGCAAGACCATCGATGGCCAGGCGCTGGAAGGCTGGTTCACCGAAGACTTCACCCTGGCCGAGTTGAAGACCCTGCGCGCGCGTGAGCGGTTGCCGCAATTGCGTGGCACGCAGTGGGATGGCCATTTTCAGATCGTGACGCTGGACGAGATCATCGACTTCGTTGCGGCAGAGTCGGCCGCCACCGGGCGCACGATTGGGCTGATTCCTGAGATCAAGCACCCGAGCTATTTCAGCGGCCTGGGCCTGGCGATGGAAGACAAGGTGCTGGCCACCCTGCAAGCGCACGCGTATACGCGCACGGCGCCGGTGGTGATCCAGTCGTTCGAGACCACCAACCTGCGCTATCTGCGCGGCAGGATCGGGCGGCAGAGCAACATCCGGCTGCTGCAATTGCTCAGTGGTGCGCAGATGGCGCTGCCCGATGCGGGCAAGGGCGCTGCGCCAGCCACCTATGCGCAACTGAGGACGCCTGCGGGGCTCACGCAGGTTGCCACCTACGCCGACGCGATCGGCCCGGACATCCGCGCGATCATTCCGCTGGATGCGCAGCAGCGCCTGGGTCAACCGACCAGCCTGGTGCGCGATGCGCATGCGGCGGGATTGCAGGTGCAGCCGTACACCTTTCGTCCGGAAAACTATTTTCTCGCCGCCGACAACCGCAGTGGCGGTGCGCCGACCGAACGTAACGAAGCGGGTGCGCTGGCGGAATTGAAGCGCTATCTAGACACCGGCATCGATGCGTTTTTCGCCGATGACCCGGGCCTGGCGCGGCGTGCATTGAGCGGGAAAACACCGCGGTAAGCAACGCATACGTAGGAGCGCGCTTGCGCGCGACGGGGCATTACCGGTGACGCTTCATCGCGCGCAAGCGCGCTCCTACGTGAGGCGGGCGGCGACGTGGATTGGTCGGTGGCTTGTTTGAAGAATGGTGTTACGTGCCTGGTGCACTGGCGCAATTGAAGCGCTATCTGGACACCGGCATCGATGCGTTTTTCGCCGACGACCCGGGCCTGGCGCGGCGTGCATTGAGCGGGAAAACACCGCGGTAAGCAACGCATACGTAGGAGCGCGCTTGCGCGCGATGGGGCGTTACCGGTGACGCTTCATCGCGCGCAAGCGCGCTCCTACAAACGCGGCACAGCACTGATTACTTGGTTAGTCGCCTGCAGAACGCGCACTACGTGCCCGGCGGGCGTTCGCGTGGCGGGAAATGCAGCACCACGTTTTCCGAGCCGTCGTCCTGGCGTTGCCACAGCACCGGCACCTGACGCGGCGGCGGCGGTTCCAGCATGGCGTGCTCGGGGTTGCTGACCTCCCAGGCGGCGTCTTCGTCCTCGTCGTCCCAGCTGTAGCGCGGCTTGGCCTGTTGCGGGTCGCGAAGGCGCAGCAGCAGCGCGGCAATCAGGCCGGCCACCGCGCCGCCCAGATGCGATTGCCAGGACACGCCGGCTTCGTGCGGCAGGATGGTCATCAGCATGCCGCCGTAGAACAGGAACGCGATCATGCTGGTGGCGATCGCCGGGCGGTCGCGGCGCAGCAGGCCCAGCACGAACACCAGGAACATCAGCCCGTGGGTGACACCGCTCGCCCCCAGGTGGCGGCTGCCGGGGTCGCCCAGCAGCCATGCACCCAGGCCCGAGCCCAGCCACAGCAGCGGCAACGCCATCGCGGTGGCACGCGGATACACGCTGCCGGCGAGGGTGCCCAGGATCAGCAGTGCGGCCGCATTGGCGCCCAGATGGGCGAGTGAGCCGTGCAACAGTGGCGCGGTGAGGATGCCGATGAGCCCGTCGGCCTGCAGTGGCGCCACCGCCCACGCACGCCAGTCGAACATGCCCTGGGCGGTGAACACGGCCACCAGCAGCAGCACGGCAGCGAGGCTGAGGTTGAAGGCACGCAAGACCCGGGAGCGATCCAGGCGGTCTTGCGTGGGGGCGTCGGCGATGGCAACAGGATGCGAGGTCATGCCTTCACGGATGGCGTCGCACGGGTTTTTTACAAGCCTATGCGGCTCGGGATAAGCAGGCCCGGCGACGGGATAATCCACTCCCGGCGCCGATCGTTGGCGCATCACCCTGGACGATCTGCGGCTTGGCTGCAGGGCCCTTGCCCGCCCATCATCGCGGGACACGCTGCAAGTACATCCTTGTAAAGCGCTTACGCGGCATCCCTGCCGCGTAAGGTCCCGCGACGGTGGGCGGGCAAGGACCAGTCGGAGCTGGTCGGTGTGCATGTTTTCAACAAAGCCACCTACAAACTGTCTGGTGTGGTGTCCTCGCCGCTTGCGGGACGGGTTCACGGCGTGTCCCGCGAGCGGTGAGGGCACCGCGCCCTCGACTCACCTAGCTTCTGATTGTTGATCTGTCGCTTGGCTGCAGCGCCCTTGCCCGCCCACCGTCGCGACACGCCGCAAGTACATCCCTGTAAGCGCTGACGCGGCATCCATACCGCGTCAGGGCCCGCGATGGTGGGCGGGCAGGGACCCCTCAAGATGGTCGGTGCGCCAGAGACGAGCAGCACACGCGGCGCTGCCCTTCACGAATCCCCAATCCCCCAATCCCAGCCCCTCAGTGCCCAGCCGGCTTCGCCGGGCGCAGCAGGCTCAGCACGATGGTGGCGACCAGGATGGCGACCACCACGGCCAGCGAGACCAGCACCGGGATCTTGTAGAGATCGATGATCATCATCTTGGTGCCGATGAACACCAGGATCACCGCCAGCCCGTACGGCAGCAGGTGGAAGCGGTCGGCCATGCCGGCCAGCAGGAAGAACATCGCGCGCAGGCCCAGCACCGCGAACACGTTGGAGGTCAGCACGATGAACGGGTCGGTGGTGATCGCGAAGATCGCCGGGATGCTGTCCACCGCGAAGATCACATCGATCACCGCGATCAGGATCAACACCACGAACAGCGGGGTGAACCAGCGCTTGCCATCCTTGATCACGCTCAGCAGGTTGCCGTGGTACTGCGGGCTCAGGCGCAGGTGGCCACGCATCCAGCGCAGCACCGGGTTGGCTTCCAGGTCCGGCTCCTTGCCGGCGGAGAACCACATCTTGATGCCGGTCAGCAGCAGGAATGCGCCGAACACGTACAGCAGCCAATGGAACTTGGCCAGCAACATCGAGCCGGCGAAAATCATGATCGCGCGCAGCACGATCGCGCCGAGCACGCCGATGATCAGCACGCGCTGGCGCTGTTCCTCGGGCACGCCGAAGTAGGTCATGACCATCAGGAACACGAAGATGTTGTCGACTGCCAGGGATTTTTCCACCAGGTAGCCGGTGAGGAACTGCAGCCCGATCTGGTCGGCCTGCGCATCGCCCACGCTGCCTTGCAGGTACCACCACAGCCCGGCATTGAAGGCCAGCGCCAGCAGCACCCAGCCGATGCTCCACCAGGTGGCTTCCTTGAAGGTGACCTTGTGGGCACCGCCGTGGCGCATCAGCACCAGATCGATCATCAGCGCCGCGATCACCACGACCGCGAAGCCACCCCATAACCAGACATTGCCAATGGTTTGCATAAGAATCCCGAAAAGTGAAAACGACCTGGACAGCCGGTAGGGCTGAGGCCTTGTGACACGGAAATCGTGGATTCCGGGTGACGGACCTTCGCCTGCGCGGCGAAGGTCTCGCTCGCAACCGGCCGGGCCGGTTGCCGTTGCACCGGAGCGCCTGACAGGCAGGGCTCGTAATGACGGCGACAACGCTGGGAGCTACTCCCCTTCTGCGGCCGATTCTGCGGGCCGGGGGCGGGCGCGTCAATCCAGCCGGATACAATAGGTGAATGAATACTCCTGTCCCCGTCGTCCGACTCAAGAATGCGTGGCGCTCCAGCCACCCGTGGATCTTCCAGAAGCTGGTGGAAAAGCCCGCCGCCAAGCCCAAGCCCGGCACCATCGTCGATGTGGTCGGCGTGGACGGGGAATGGATCGGCCGCGGCTTCTACAACGGCCATTCGCGTATTGCCGTGCGCATCCTGGAAACCGACCAGTCGGTGCCGGTGGATGCGGGCTGGTTCTCGCGCAAGATCGCCGCGGCGGTGAGCCTGCGCCGCGACTGGCTGCAGCTCGATGGCGTGTCCGATGCCTGGCGCGTGGTGCATAGCGAAGGCGATGGCCTGTCCGGGCTGGTGGTGGACCGCTATGGCGACCTGGTGGTGGTGGAATTCTTCGCCGCCGGCATGTTCCGCCACCGCGAGTGGATCTACGAGGCCTTGCGCGAGCAGTTCCCGGGCTGCCGTTTCCACAGCTTTGCCGATGAGCATGTGCAAAAGCAGGAAAGCTTCGATTTCCACAGCAACACCACCACCGAAGCGTCGGTGATCACCGAGTACGGCATCAAGTTCCGTGCCGACCCGGCCGGTGCGCACAAGACCGGTTTCTTTGCCGACCAGCGCGAGAACCGCCAGTGGCTGAGCGAGCAGGTCAAGGACAAGACCGTGCTGGACCTGTGCTGCAACACCGGCGGGTTTGCGGTGTATGCGGCTGCGCGCGGCGCCACCGAGGTGCTGGGCGTGGACATCGACGAAGACGTGATCGCCATTGCCAAGGGCAACGCCAAGCTCAACAACGTGCGCCCGAAGTTCGTGCAGGCCGACATCTTTCCGTGGCTGCGCGATGCGGCCAACCGCGGCGAGAAATACGACGTGGTGATCCTGGACCCGGCCAAGATGACCCGCGACCGCGAGCAGGTGATTCCGGCGCTGAAGAAGTATCTGGACATGAACAAGCTGGCGCTGGGCGTGGTCAAGCCGGGTGGCCTGTTTGCGACCTTCTCGTGCACCGGCCTGGTGGCTGAGCAGGAGTTTCTGGACATGCTGCGGCGCGCTTCGTATTTCTCCGGGCGCACCATCCAGATCCTGAAAGTCGCCGGTGCCGGCCCGGACCATCCGTTCATGGCGCACGTGCAGGAATCGCGTTATCTCAAGGCGGTGTTCTGCCGCGTGGTCGACTGACAACGTCCTTGCTCCTTGCCGGTGCCGTGGGTATCGGCGGGGGCGATGACGCGGGCCGCAGTACGATCGAGGCGTGATGCCCGCGCCATGCCCTGGCACCATGCACGGGGCACATGGCTACACGGACCGCGCTGCACGTGCGCCCATCACCGCGCGCCTGGCAGCCAGTGGGTTGCCGCCCTCCACATCCCGCAGCAGAGGCCTGGCGATGACCACCCACGACGACGAACGCAAGGCGCTGCGCCGGTTGTTGCGGCAGATCGAGCGCCCCAACACCAGCCTGCTGGCCAGCAATTGGCCGGTGTTCGGTGTGTGGCTGCTGTTCGCCGGAGCCTTCATGTATCTGTTCAAGACCGGCGTGCAGTCGCCGCTGCATCCGCTGATCCTGGCGCTGGGTTCGACCTGCCTGGGCGTGTTTGGCGCCTGGATCGTGTTCCTGTCGGTGTGGGCACGGCAGTGGCCGCACCTGCGCGACCACATCGATGCCGACAGCGTGCGTGCACGGCTGGCCGAACTCGACGATTGAGCGGGCCGGTGCGCGCGGCAGTGTGAGCGCAGGCTGTTGATCGGCACGCGATGGGTGTCCGATGCGCGCGTTGCCTGGCTACTCACGCGTGTCACCGCACGCGCAACAAAGACACGCGTGCTGCGCGATCCACAGTCGTGATCGCGCCAGCACCGCACGCACGGCCTCCCTGGCCCGCGCGCGCTGTCTGCGGGGCAGACAACGCTCAGCGCGACAGCTTGATTACCAGCCCGCCGGCCGCGCAGTGATCTCCGGCACCGCCTGGCGCAGGTCTGCACCGAACTCAGGGTTGCGCATCGTCTCGGTGTCGGCATAGCCGTAGAACACGCCCTGGCTAGGTGTGGTGCCTTCGCGCAGTTCCAGATCGCCACGCACCTGGGTGGTGCCGGCCACGGCGACCGCACCGAAGGCGCCCGGGCCCATGAACACGGTCTGGGCCTGCGCGGTGTTGCCGATCACCGCGCCGGGGTGCCATACGGTCAGCCCGCCGAGCACGGCGTTGCCCTGCACGGTGCCGCCCATCACCGTGGCGTGGCCGTCGATGCGCGCATTGCCCAGCACGTTGCCGGCCAGCACGCGCGCGAACGGGCCCACATAGGCGGTGGAGGCGACATTGGCGGTGTTGGCCACCCAGCCACCGCCGTTGGCATGCCGGCGGCCCACCGGCGTGGGCGTGGGCGCGCCGGGCTGGCTGCCGGCCGCAGCGGCGTTGCTCAGGGTCACGCTCCACGGGTAGCGATAGATCGCGTAGTAGGACTGGTCCCACTTGATCTTGTGCATGTTGGTGGGCGCGCCCATCACCATCAGGTACACCGCGCGGTCGCCGCTGCGCAGGGCCACGGTGACGCTGGCTTTGGCGCCGCGCTGCAGGGCGCTGTAGCGCGCGCGGCCGCTGCTGTCGATGCTGACCACGCCCCAGCGCCAGTCCGAATCCGGCGTCGGAATACTGGCCGGGTCGGTCACCAGGCCGGGCAATGCGGTGACCGCGGGCGCAGTCTGCACCTGGCCTTCGAAGCTCACGCCGATGCTGGTGGCGCCGGCAGCGGGGATCAACTGCACCAGGTTGTAGCCCCAGCGCTGTGGCGCCCATTCGAACGGCACGCGGTAGCGGTTGGCCTGGCCGGCGACCGGGTCGAGCACGGTCATGCGCAGCGCGCGGTCGCGGTTGTCCCAGTCCTGGGTGCGTTGCGGATCGAACGCCAGGTTGCTGCCGTAGCGCGCGCGGTACAGCGCGCCCTGATCGCTGCCATCGGGGTTGGTGTAGTCCCAGTTGACGTTGCGCAGCGCCCAGTCGCCGAACACATCGTTCAACTGCGCCTGCGTCCAGCCCATGTTGGTGCGGAGTACCGAAAACGGGTCGGCACTGCGTTGCGCCGGATCGCCCGGCTTGGGCGCCTTGGCCCACAGGTCGTTGACGATGGCGTATCCGTAGCGGTTCTTGAGGTATTCCAGGAACTGCCAGTTGCAGTAGCGGTCGCGGGTGGAGCCCAGATACAGGTGCGGGTAGTTCACCAGCATGCTGGAGCAATGCACGTCGCTGGCGTGGAATTCCGGTAGCTGGTGGGTCATCCAGTTGGCGTGCGATTCCCAGATCCAGCCGGTGTAGTCGGAGTCGCGCAGGCTTTGCGTCTGCCCCTGCAGTGCGTGCGTGAGTTCGTGTGCCAGGCCCCAGTGATCGCGCAGGCCGCCCGGTGCCATCCACATGCCCATGTTGCCGCTGCCGGTGACCCCGCCGCTCAGCCCGAAGCCCGGATCCAGGTGGATGCTGGCCTTGGTCTTGGTGGTGCTGTTGCAGGCCGGCTCGGGAAATTGCAGGCGATTGATGAAGGTGTCCCAGACCATCTCCAGGTGCTCGCCAGCCGCGCGGACGTCGGCGCTGGACACGCCGTCGCCATTCCAGCGGAACGCAAAGTGCGTGGTTTCATAACGCACCGGTGGCATGCCGGCTTCGTTGGCGCGCGCAGTCCAGGGACCGGCCGTGCAGGCCGCACTGGCGGTGGAGGCGGCACCCAGCAGCCCGGTGGCGATCAGGGCGGCGGCCAGCAGACGGCGGGCGGGCAGGCGGCGGGGCAATGCAGGCGATGCGTTGGGCATGAGGGCGCTCGGGCATGAGTGAAGGCGCGCACGCCACCGCACAAACGCCGAGGCGGTGTGGCGAAGCGAGGGCGGTGGCAGGCCGTTGGAGTGGCGGCGGCGCAAGTGTGCGCAGCGCGCGCGGGTCTGCAATTGATTTGAAGATGGATTATTCGGTTATGCAACGCGGTCGGCGTTCGTGCTGTGGCACCGGTGGACATTGCACCGCTGCGCCCGCCCGATGGCGGCCAGCCGATGACGCAGTGCGGGCGCCCGCCGCGCCGACACCTGCGGCTATGATCCGGTGACCCCCCCTGCAAGCGAGACCGCATGAAACTGCACACGCTGTATCTGTCGTTGTTGCTGGCCGCCACCACCTCGGCACACGCGATGGAGTTTTCCGATGCCGAGCTGGCCCGCGCCAGCGCACTGCAAAAGCGACTGGTCACGCTGGATTCGCACCTGGACACGCCGGCCAATCTGGAGCGCGGCGATTTCGATGTGATGCAGGGCCATGCCGGCAATCGGCTGTCGCAGGTGGACTACCCGCGCATGCTCGAAGGCGCGCTCGATGGCGGCTTCTGGGCGGTCTATACCGGGCAAGGCAATCGCAGCGCAGCCGCGCATCTCGATGACCGCGACGCCGGCCTGCAGCGGCTGATGAAGATCCACAACCTGCTGGCCGCGCAGCCGCAACGCTTCGCGCTGGCCACCACGCCCGCCGATGCCGCCCGCATCAAGGCCGCCGGCAAACGCGTGGTGTACATCAGCATGGAAAACGCCAGCCCGCTGGTGGCCGACCCGTCGCTGTTGCGCTTTTATTACGCGCAGGGCCTGCGGCTGATGAGCACGGTGCATTTTCTCAACAACGAGTTCGCCGATTCGGCCACCGACCCGAAAGGGGCCGAGTGGAAAGGCCTGAGCCCGGCCGGCAAGCAGCTGGTGCAGCAGGCACTGGGCATCGTGATCGATCAATCGCATGCCTCCGATGCGGTGTTCGACCAGTTGATCGCGCTGTCGCCGGTGCCGATCGTGCTCTCGCACAGCGGCGCGCGGGCGGTCTACAACCACCCGCGCAACATCGACGACGCACGCCTGAAGGTGCTGGCCGCGCACGGCGGGGTGATCCAGGTGAATTCGTATGGCGGCTATCTCATCGACAGCGGCGCCAGCCCCGAGCGCAAGGCCGCCGAGAAGGCGCTGGCCGACCAATACGGCGGCTGGGAGCATCTGAAGATGTCCGACGGCACCGCCCTGAGTGAAGCGCTCAAGGCGCTGGATGCGCGCTACCCGGTCAAGCGCGCGACCGAAGAGGATTTCTTCGCGCATCTGGAGCACGTGCTCGCCGTCGCCGGGCCCGCGCATGTGGGAATCGGCATGGACTGGGATGGCGGCGGTGGCGTGGTCGGGCTGGAAGACGTCTCCGACCTGCCGCGCATCACCGCCTGGCTGCTGCGCAAGGGCTATAGCGAGCCGCAGATCGCCGGCATCTGGGGTGGGAATCTGCTGCGGGTGATGGAGCAGGCGCAGGCCTATGCGGCTGGGAATCGGGAATCGGGAGTGGGGAATCGTTGAAGCGGTTGGTCGTGCGCGGTGGGGGCAGGGCGTTGTGCAGGGAGAGCGGTGGGGCTGGATGGCTTGTGGGTGGATGGGGTGATGGCTGCGGCGTGATTCGGCTGGGGGGGGGCCTGCGTCCGTGTGCTGAGGTAGCGGGCAGCGCTCGCCGCGTTTGGTGTTGGGCTTGTCTGGCAGCGGTCGGGCGCGCGGCGGCCAGCGGCTGGCTTGGCTAGGTGGGCTGCCTTGGCTGATGGGGCTGAAGCGCTCCGCTTGGGTGTTTGCACAAAAACCAGTATTTGCCGGCGCCACTACAGGCAACGCTCTGCCGAAGATTTCAGGAAAAAGCGCCAACTAGAATGCGTTCACCCCTTCCGCGGTGCGGGCGCTGCGGCGTCCGGTTCGCCTGGACGACCCCTGAGTTGGAGCGTGCGATGACCCCAGCCTCCCGGCCCCTGCCGCAGCCTGACGGCATGGCCGCCACCTACCGCAAGATCCTGCTGCGGCTGATCCCGTTCCTGTTCGTCTGCTACCTGTTCAATTACCTGGACCGGGTCAACGTCGGCTTCGCCAAGTTGCAGATGCTGGGCGATCTGGGCATGAGCGAGACCGTGTACGGGTTGGGCGCAGGCACCTTCTTCATCGGCTACCTGGCCTGCGGGGTGCCGAGCAACCTGATCCTGCAGCGGCTGGGCGCGCGCCGCTGGGTGGCGATCATGATGATCAGCTGGGGCCTGCTCTCCACCGGCCTGATGTTCGTGCGCACCCCGGCCGGGTTCTACACCCTGCGCCTGCTCACCGGCGCGGCCGAGGCCGGCTTTTTCCCGGGCATCGTGCTGTACCTGACGCGCTGGTTCCCGCGCGCGCAGCATGGCCGGGTCATGACCATCTTCATGTCGGCCATTCCCATTTCCGGGGTGCTGGGTGGGCCGTTGTCGGGCTGGATCCTGAGCCATTTTTCGGCCGGGCAGGGCGGGCTGGCCGGCTGGCAGTGGATGTTCCTGCTGCAGGGCCTGCCCACCGTGCTGCTGGGCGTTGGCGTGTGGTTTCTGCTCAGCGATGGCGTGCAGCAGGCCCGCTGGCTGACCCCGGGCGAGAAGCAGGCGCTGACCCGCGCGCTGGACGCCGATGAAGCGGGCAAGCCGGCCGGGGCGTCCACCTCGCTGGCGGCCGTGCTGCGCAACCCGGCGGTGTGGATGCTGGGCACGGTGTACTTCTGCATCCAGAGCGGGGTGTATGCGATCAACTTCTGGCTGCCGTCGATCATCCAGGGCAGCGGCGTCACCGACCCGACCCGGATCGGACTGATGAGTGCCATTCCCTATCTGGCCGCAGCGGTGTTCATGGTGCTGATGGGGCGTTCGGCCGACCGCCGCCGCGAGCGCCGCTGGCATCTGGTGATCCCGCTGCTGATGGGCGCCGCCGGCCTGTGCCTGGCCGCCGCGCTCACCGACCACCTGTGGCTGGCCTTGCTGGGCATGACCCTGGCCACCATGGGCGCGGTCAGCGGGCTGCCGCTGTTCTGGCCGCTGACCAACGGCTTTCTGACCGCCGCCGCCGCGGCCGGTGGGCTGGCGCTGATCAATTCCACCGGGCAGGTTGCCGGCTTCGTCAGCCCCTATCTGGTGGGCTGGATCAAGGACACCACCCACAGCACCGAGCTGGCCCTGTACGTGCTGGCCGCGGCCATGGTGCTGGGCGCCGCGTTGGTGCTGCGGGTACCGGCCAGGGCGGTGAACCAGTGATGCCCGTGCCCCTTTTCGTTGAGCCCATTCCGTCATGAAAATCGTCATCGCGCCCGATTCGTACAAGGAAAGCCTGTCCGCGCTGGAGGTGGCCACCCAGATCGAGGCCGGCTTCCGCGAGGTGTTCCCCGACTGGAGCTACACCAAGGTGCCGGTGGCCGACGGCGGCGAGGGCACGGTGGCGGCGCTGGTCGCCGCGACCGGCGGGCGGGTGATCGACTGCACCGTCAGCGGCCCGCTGGGCACGCCGGTGCAGGCGTTCTTCGGGTTGACCGGCGATGGCCGCACCGCGGTGATCGAGATGGCCGCTGCCAGCGGCCTGGCGCTGGTGCCCCCGGCGCAGCGCGCGCCGCTGCAGGCCAGCACGGCCGGGGTGGGCGAGCTGATCCTGGCCGCGCTGGATGCCGGCGCGCGGCGCTTCATCATCGGGATTGGCGGCAGCGCCACCAACGACGGCGGCGCCGGCATGGCCCAAGCCCTGGGCGCGCGCCTGCTGGATGCGCGTAATGAGCCGATCGGCGCGGGCGGCGGTGCGCTGGCGGCGCTGGCCCGCATCGAGACCGATGGCCTGGACGTGCGGCTGCAGGAATGCCACATCGAAGTGGCCTGCGACGTGGACAACCCGCTGATCGGCCCGACCGGCGCCTCGGCGGTGTTCGGCCCGCAAAAGGGCGCAACGCCGGCCATGGTGCGGCAACTCGATGCCAACCTGCAGCACTACGCCAACCTGCTCGAGCGCGACCTCGGCCTGCGCCTGCACGGCTTGCCCGGTGGCGGCGCGGCCGGCGGGCTGGGCGCTGCGCTGGTGGCGTTTCTGGGCGCGCAGCTGCGGCCCGGCGTGGAGATCGTGGCGCAGGCGCTGGGCCTGGACGCCACCATTGCGCAGGCGGATCTGGTCCTCACCGGCGAAGGCCGCATCGACAGCCAGAGCCTGCATGGCAAGACCCCGGTCGGGGTGGCGCGGGTGGCGCAGCACCACGGCAAGCCGGTGATTGCCATTGCCGGGTGCCTGGGCAACGGCGCCGGCCTGCTGCATGCGCACGGCATCGCAGCGATGTTTGCGGTGGTGCACCGCGCCTGCACGGTGGAGCAGGCCCTGGCCGAGGCGGCCAGCAATGTGCGCATCGCCGCGCGGAACGTGGCCGCCGCGTTGCAGGTGGGCATGGCGCTGGCGCAACCGGGGTTGCCGGTCCCGGCGCGCGCGTCTTGATGGTGCGCCGCGCACGCCGGCCGGCGCCGGGTTTCCCCTAGCATAGGGCGATGCTTACGCTCGACCGCACTCTGGCGCAGTCCATCGTCGACCGTTCGATGACCATCATCGACGGCAACGTCAACGTGATGGACCACACCGGCGTGATCGTTGCCAGCGGCGACCCGGCGCGCATCGGCCAGCTGCATGAAGGCGCGCTGCTGGTGCTGTCGCGGCAGGGGCGGGTGGAGATCGACGCGGCGCTGGCGCAGCAGCTCGACGCAGTACGTCCCGGCGTCAACCTGCCGCTGATCGTCGATGGCCGCGTGCTCGGCTGCGTGGGCCTGACCGGCGACCCTGCGCGCATCGGGCAACAGGCCGAACTGGTGCGCATGGCCGCCGAGGCCATGCTCGAACAAGCCGGGCTGCTGCGCCTGCTGGCCCGCGACGCGCGCCTGCGCGAGGAAGTCACGCTGGGGCTGATCCGCACCGACGGGCCGACCCCGGCGCTGGCCGGCTGGGCCGAACGGCTAGGCATCGCGCTCGATCTGCCGCGCGTAGCTGCGGTGATCGAAGTGGAAAGCGACACCCTGGATCTGGACGCCATGCTGGTGGAGTTGCAGCGCCTGCATACGCTGCTGTCCACGCCCGAGCGCGGCAACCTGATCGCCGCCACCGCGCTCAACGAGCTGGTGGTGCTTAAACCGGCGCTGGACCGGCGCGGGCAGTGGAATGTGGACGAGCAACGCCGGCGTGCACACACCTTGCTCGAGCGCATGCGTGCCAGCAGCCCGCTGCGCATCCGCCTGGCGCTGGGCCAGTATTTTCCGCAGCCCAACGGGCTGGCGCTGTCGCACCAGATCGCGCGCACCACCATGCGCATCGGCAAGGCGCGCACGCCGGGCGCCGATGCCTTCTTCTTCGACGACTACCGCCTGCCGGTGCTGGTGGACGACCTGCGCCAGGCCTGGCAGGCCGAGGAACTACGCAAGCCGCTGCAGGCGCTGCTGACGCAGGACCGCCGCAGCCAGTTGCTGCAGACCTTGTCGTGCTGGTTCGCCAATGGCATGCGCATGACGCCTACCGCCAAGGCGCTGGGCATTCACCGCAATACGCTGGACTACCGCATGCAGCGCATCCAGGACCTGTGTGCGGTGAACCTGGGCGTCACCGACGATTGCATGCGCCTGTATCTGGCGCTGCAGATGCGCCAGGACAGCGCCGCGGCCGAGCCCGAGGGCGCGCAGTAGGTCTGCGCAGGCCAGGCACTGCGTGTGCCACGACGCGGGGCGACGCCGTGCAGGTTCCACGCGCACGCGGCACTGCTGCATCGGTTGCCGCGCCCTGCTGCCGGATGCAGCCGCACATGCCGTTGCGTCCTGGGCCAGCGGCACATCTGCGTGGCAGCGCACGGATTTGCTGCGCGGGCTGTTATGCCTGCTCCGCTAGACTGCGCGGATGACATCGGGCGAGCGACCACGTTGAAACAGCGCCACGTAGCAGCGCCGCTTGCGGCCAACGAGACCGACCGCCTGGCGCGGCTGGCGTTGCTGCGGGTGGTCGATAGCGAAGCCGAACCGTTCTTCGACGCCCTGGCCGCCGCCGCGCAGGCCATTGCCGGCACGCCGATCGCACTGGTGTCGCTGGTGGACGAGCACCGCCAATGGTGGAAGGCCAACGTCGGCCTGCCGGGCGTGTCGCAGACCCCGCGCGAGCTGGCGTTCTGCGCGCATGCCATCCTCGATGACGCAGTGATGGAAGTGCCCAATGCGTCGGACGACCCGCGTTTCAGCGGCAACGAACTGGTCACCGACGCACCCGGCATCCGCTACTACGCCGGTGCCCCGATCGTGCTCTCCGATGGCCTGCGCATGGGCACGGTGTGCGTGATCGACCAGCGCCCGCGACAGCTGCAACCGGCCCAGCTGGAGGCCCTACGGCATCTGGCACGGGTGGCGGCCGAGGGCCTGGAGCAGCGCCGCCTGATGCTGGAGCGTGCCGAGACCAACGCCCAGCTGCAGCAGCGCCTGCGCGAGAGCGAAGCGTTCCTGGAGCGCACCGGGCGGGTGGCCGGCGTGGGCGGTTGGGAAGTGGATGTGGCCAGCGGCACCTTGAGCTGGTCTGACCAGACCTGCCGCCTGCACGATCTGCCGCCGGGCTACCGGCCCAGCCTGGGCGAGGCGATCGCGTTCTATCCGCTGGACGCGCGCGCGGTGATCACCGAGGCGGTGGAAGCCTGCGTACGCGACGGCACGCCATGGGACCTGGAGCTGCCGCTGATCAGCAGTACCGGCCGCCACTTATGGGTGCAGAGCACCGGTGCGATGGACATGACCGACGGGCGCATGCGCCTGATCGGTGCCGTCCAGGACGTCACCGACCGCCACCGCGCGATGGACGCCCTGGCCACCAGCGAGCGCAAGTTCCGCAAGATGTTTCAGTACAGCCTGGGGCTGATCTGCACCCACGACATGGACGGCCGCCTGATCAGCGTGAACCCGGCCGCCGCGCGCTCGCTCGGGCGTAGCGTGGAGGACATGGAAGGCCGCGCGCTGGTGGAATTGGTGCGGCCGGAGCGGCACGCCGCCTTGCACGGTTATCTGTCGCGGATGGTGCTCGATGGCCAGGACTCGGGCGTGATCGAGCTGGTTGCCGGCGATGGCAGCCTGCGCCACTGGCAGTACCACAACGTGCTCGACGTGGAAGCCGATGGCACCGTGGTGCTGGCGCATGCGCAGGACGTGACCAACCAGTACAAGCAGGAAAAGCAGCTGCTGGAATGGTCCTTCACCGACCCGCTGACCAACTGCTTCAACCGCCGCTATCTGGACGAGCTGGACAAGCGCGACCCCAGCGTGCGCTGGGGCTGCATCGTGGTGGACCTGGACAAGTTCAAGCTGGTCAACGACACCCACGGCCACCAGCGCGGCGACGAAGTGCTGGTGCAGATGGCCTGGTTCCTCAACCAGCCGCTGCGCACCCAGGACCGCCTGGTACGGCTGGGCGGCGACGAGTTTTTGGTGCTGCTGCATCAGCCCACACCTGCGCAGCTGAGCGCGCTGGCGCGCGACTATCTGGACGCGGCGGACGATGCGCCGATCCGCTTCACCCTGGGCAGCGCGCTGCGCCAGGACGGCGAAGCACTGGCGGCGGTGGTCGACCGTGCCGACAAGTCGTTGTACGCACTGCGGCGCTCCCGCCGCGGCAGCAGCCCCACCGACCAGCGCTGACCGCGTAGCGCCCCTTTGTTCCTGGTGATGTCCCGGGCGCCGAAAGAGCGTGCTCATGAATACGCGATCGCCTATCATGTAAACGCTTTCAATCATATTGGTACGGAATGGACACCTTCGATCGCACCCAGCTCAGCCCCAAGTGGCAGTTCCGCTTCGACTTCTTCGACCGTCATGGCGGTCCGAAGGATCCTGCCTACAAGGAAACGCTGAAGACGCTGCCGTTCGGCGAGAAGCTCAAGGTCGGCATGAACTTCTACGCGCTGTTCTTCGGCTTCATCTACTTCTTTATCCTGGGCCTGTGGCGCAAGGCGCTGGGCCTGATCGGCATCGGCCTGGTGGTGGGCATCATTGCCTCGTTCCTGCCCGGCTCGCTGGGCAACGCCTTGAGCATCCCGCTGGCCCTGCTGGCCGGCATGAGTGCCAACTACGCCTACTACCTGGACAAGGTGAAGGGCAGCACCAGCTTCAACCCGTTCGAAGGCATGCGCTGGTAAGTCATGGCATGGCCGCGCCGGCCCCTCCCGCCGCTGCGCAGCGTTGCCAAGCCCGGTCTCGACCGGGCTTTTTTATGCCTGTGGCTTGCTGAGCCTGCGCAGCGAGTTCATGAGCCGATGCTTGCTCGAACGCAGAATAAGCAGGCCTTAACCCGCTAATGCCGGACGATCAAGCCAGTTGACTGCTTTTAGTGAGACCACAAGCGGGCGAAACCGTTAGCGGCGCTTGCGTACCCTCAGCAGTCCGCACTGCGCCCACGGCAACTGCCTGAATTCGCAACAGATCCGGGTTCACCCTTCCGCTTGAGTCCGTACGGTCTGCTGCGCCGCAGTATGGCGCCACGGTTTAGCCTTGCTTAATCTTTGCCACACCGTGACACACGTCGCGCCGGATTTGGATCGGTCCAAAGCACACTATCCCCCGCAAGTGTTTGAAAAGACGAAGTCTTTCCGTCGCACCACCGCCCCCGACGAGACGCTTGAATGACCGATTCCCGTTGTCACCGCCCGCGTGTGCTGTCCCAGGCCCTCTTGCTCGCCATGCTGTCACCGTTCCCGGCGCTGGCGCAGCAGGCCGATCCGCAACAACTCGACGCCGTCACCGTGACCGGCTCGCGCATCAAGCGTGTCCAGGCCGAAGGGCCGGCGCCGGTGCAGATCATCGGCTCGGAGGAGATCCGCGCCCAGGGCTTCACCACCGTCTACGACATGCTCGGCACGTTGAACCAGGCGATCGGCACGGTGGAGGCGGATGTCAGCTGGGGCTCGCACACGCCCAACGCCAGCCCGCTCAACCTGCGCAACCTCGGCCCCAACCGCAGCCTGCTGCTGGTCAACGGCCGCCGCGTGGCCGATTACCCGCTTCCCTATAACGGGCAGAGCAACGTCTCCAACTACAGCAACATCCCTGCCGCGGCGGTGGACCGGGTGGAAGTGCTCACCGGTGGTGCCTCGGCGATCTACGGCTCGGACGCGATCGCCGGCGTGGTCAACGTGATCCTCAAGCAGAACTACAGCGGCGACCAGTTCCGCATGCGCGGCGGCACCTCCACCGAGGGCGGGCGCGATACCGCGGATGTGTCCTGGGCCGGCGGGCGCACCGGCGACAACTGGAGCGTGACCTACGCGCTGCAGTACACCAGCCGCGACCCGCTGTTCGGCCGCGACCGTCCGCAGATGGACGACGCCAGCGACGCGCCCTACAGCGCCTGGACCACCGAGCAGCGCCGGGTGGGGTTTCGCCCCAGCAGCGGCATTGCCCTGATCGACAACGCCACCGGCACCCGCCAGGCGCCGCCACCGGGTGCGTGCGAACAGTTTGGCGGCGCCTATTACCGCGCTGATCGGCTGCTCTACAACCGCAATACCGACACCACCACCAACACCGGCCAGCTGTGCGGGCTGAGCGCCGACTACGGCGACTGGCTGCTGCGCAGCGGCAGCAAGGACCTGTCCGGGTATCTGTACGGCACCTGGGAATTCGGCAACGGCGTGCAGGCCTGGACCAACCTGGCGGTGTTCGATTCCGAAGCACAGTGGGGCACCTCGCCGCCGTATGTGCAGCTGCCGGCGGGGCTGGATTACCCGGCCTTCCACGACGTCACCAGCGGCCAGCAGTTGATTGGCGTGCGCCAGTTCACCGCCAACGAAGTCGGCAGCCAGGCCGGCCTGCGCAACCGCAACCGCGAGCGCTCCTGGGACATCAGTGCCGGCCTGCGCGGCACCCTGGCCGACGGCCGCTTCGACTGGGATGCCTCGCTGGGCCGCTCGTACTACCGCGTGCAGGAACGTATCTCCACCGTGGACTGGCAACGTGCCAATGACTATTTCCTCGGCCCGCAGCTGGGCACCGTGGACGGCCTGCCGGCCTACGCCCTGGACCGCGCGCGCTGGTGGACCCCGCTGACCCCGGGCCAGTACGCGCAGATCGGTGCGCACTCGGTGAACCGCGCCGCGTCCTGGGTCAATCAGGGCGCGTTGAGCCTGAGCGGCACCTTGTTCGACGGCTGGGCCGGGCCGATCGAATTTGCCGCGGTGGTCGAAGCCGCGCAGCAGGGCTACCGGCTCAACCCGGACCCGCGCGCCAACCTCGATTACGAAGTGCAGAACGTGGACCGCGGCGGTGGCGAGCGCACCCGTTACTCGGGCGGTCTGGAGTTCAGCGTGCCGCTGACCACCACGCTCACTGCCACGTTGGCTGGCCGCTACGACCGCTATGGCGACTACGAGGCGTTCAACGATGACGCCAACCTGCTGGATATCGGCACGCAGAAGGAATCCACCTGGAGTGCTGGCCTGCAATGGCGGCCAATCGACAGCCTGCTGCTGCGCGGCAGCTACGCCACCAGCTTCCGTGCCCCGGACATGCATTACCTGCTCGGCCAGCCCAGCTCGGCGCAGGTGCGCACGCTGGACCAATACCGCTGCATCGCCAGCGGCGCCTACCAGACCAACAACTGCACCGGCGACAACACCGCGGTGACCTATCCGTTTGCGATCAACCGCCGCGGCACTCCGGATCTGGAATCGGAACTGGGCGACTCGTGGACGGTGGGCTTTGTCTGGGATGCGTTCGAAAATTTCTCCTTCACCGCCGACTACTGGCGCATCCACCTGGACGAAGAAATCCGCGATATCGACGAAACCACCATCCTGCGCGACGAGGCCGGCTGCCGCACCGGGCTGACCATCACGCCCGGGCAGGCCTGGTCCAACCCGGGCGGCGCCGACTACTGCGCCTCGATCCTGGCGCGCGTGCAACGCGATGGCAGCGGCGCGATCACCGCGATCGAGCGCGGCCCGATCAACCTGGCCCAGCGCGATGTCAGCGGCATCGACCTGTCGGCGCGCTACCAGCTCAAGACCGGTTTCGGCGATTTCCAGATGGGGCTCGACTACACCAACCTGCGCTCGATGCGCGAGCAGACTTACCGCACCGACCCCAACCCCGAGCGCCGCGACCGCGACATCCGCAGCAAGCTGCGCGGCAGCGTGAGCTGGCTGTATGGCAACTGGAACGCCACCGTCTACGGCGACCGCGTCGGCGCGGTGCCCAGCGTGCGCTCGCACTGGGGCCTGGACCGGCTGGACAACCCCGGCGGCTGCGTGCCGTTTGCCGATGGCGGGGTGCCAGACGACCGCGCCAACTGCACCGACACCGATCCCAATAGCCCCACCTTCGGCCAGAGCACACGCAAGTACTTTGGCCGCGTAGGCCCGGCGATCACCTGGAACGTCAATGTCGGCTACCGCATCACCCCGGCGATGAAGCTCAACCTGTACATCAACAACGTCTTCAACAGCACCGGCTACAACCACAAGGACCCGTACAAGCTGGACTACGAGTTCTACAACAGCCGCCTGTTCAGCCCGGTTGGCCGCGAGATCGCGGCAGAATACGTGTTCGATTTCTAGAATGCGGTTGCGCGCGTGCCTGCCGGCGCCCTGCTGTGGCAGGCACGCTTCCCACCTGCGACGTCCGCGTCGCCCTCTCCCCCGAGGTGATTCCCGCATGTTGTCTGTCGTGCCCAGCGCCACCCCTGCCTTATCCGCTGCCTGCCCCTGGTGGCGCCGCGCCGCCGCCGGCCTGTGCCTGCTTGGTGTCACTCTCGCCGGCCCGCTGGCCGCGCAGGACCCGGCGCAGGTCAACACCTTCATCGGCAGCAAGGACGACGGCAATACCTTTCCCGGCGCGTCGGCGCCGTTCGGCCTGATCCAGGTCAGCCCGATCGGTGCGCATTACGCCGGCTGGCGCTACGACGACCCCAGCATCCGCGGCTTCGGGCATTCGTTCCTGTCCGGGGCCGGCTGCTGGGAGCAGGGCGGCCAGGTCTCGATCCTGCCGGTAACCGGCAGCATCGGCCCCGGCGGCGATTTCGATACCGGCGACGCCAAGGCCTTCGACCAGAAGCGCTATGCCGCGCGCTACACCCACGACGGCGAAGTGGGCCAGGCCGGCTACTACAAGGTGCGCCTGACCGATTACGGCGGCATCGACGCCGAAGCCACCGCGCTCACCCGCGCCGCCGCCGAGCGCTACACCTTCGCGCCCGGCGCCGACACCGGCCATGTGCTGATCAACGTGGCCCAGGCCAACGACCGCCACGTGGTGATCGGCAGCCAGGTGCAACTGGTGGGTGACCGCGTGGTGGAAGGCAAGCTGACCACGCAGAGCTTCTGCGGCGGCCAGGAATACACCACCTGGTTCCGGCTGGAATTCGACCGCCCGTTCACCGCGTTCGGGGTGTGGGGCGAAGACGGCGGCGTGCCCGGCGCGCGCCACAGCATGGGCGGTGAGCTCAAGCCCAACGGCGCCTGGCTGAGCTTCCCATTGGGCAAGGGCAAGAACGCGCGCGCGGTGACCGTGGTCAGCGCCATCTCGCACGTGGACGCCGAAGGCGCGCGCACCAATCTGCGCGCCGACGGCATGCAGGGCGGCACGCTGCTGGGGCTGGAGCAGATGCGCCAGCGCGCGCAGCAGACCTGGCGCACCGAACTGGCCAGCGTGCAGGTGGAGGGCGCCGGCCGCGACGACCGCACCGTGCTGTACACCGCGCTATACCACGCCCTGCTGCAGCCGCTCACCGGCAGCGATGCCGACGGCCGCTACCGCGGCTACGACGATGCGATCCACCGCGCCGACGGCTGGACCTACTACGAGTATTTCTCGCTGTGGGACACCTACCGCTCGCAGAACCAATTGCTCGCCCTGCTGCGCCCGCAGCGCGCGCGCGACATCGGCCGCTCGCTGCTGGCCATCCACCAGCAGGGTGGCTGGCTGCCGCGCTGGGGCTACGCCAACTACGACACCAACATCATGACCGGCGACCCGGTGACGCCCTTCCTGGTCGACCTGTGGCGCTTCGGCGCGCTGCAGGGCAACGAAGCCGAGGCCTACGCCGCGCTGCGCCAGAACGCCTTCGGCCAGCCGCCCACCAATTCGCGCCACGCCGGCCGCTCCGGCAACGCGAGTTACCTGGCCAACGGCTACGTGCAATACGACCGCGCCTTTCCCTCCAAGGGCATGGACGTGGACCCGCACCACGGCGGTTCGGCCACGCTGGAATACGCGCTGGCCGATTGCGCCCTGGCCCAGATGGCCGGTGCGCTGGGCCATGCACAGGACAGCGCGCAGCTGCGCCAACGCGGCGGCAACTGGCACCGCGTCTGGGATGCGGACGTGCGCGATGCCGACGCCGGCTTCAGCGGTTTTCCGCGCCCGCGGCTGGAAGACGGCAGCTGGTACGCACCCTCCGACGATCACTACAGCCCGCGCTCGCAGCACGGCTTTCACGAGGGCACCGCCTGGCAATACCAGTGGCTGGTGCAGCAGGACATCCCCGGCATGCTGCAGGCCATGCACGGCAGCGAACAGGCAGGCAAACGCCTGGACACCTTCTTCGCCTACGACGACCTGTTGAAGGACCTGGGCAACGGCGCACGCACGCATTGGGTGGTGGGCCCGTACAGCTACTACAACCAGTACCGCTACAACCCCAACAACGAACCGGACCTGCACGCCCCGTGGATGTACACGCTGATCGGCCAGCCGTGGAAGACCGCCACCGTGGTGCGCGCCGCGCAGCAGTTGTTCACCAATGCGCCCAACGGCGTCACCGGCAACGATGACCTGGGCACGATGTCGGCGTGGTACCTGTTCAGTGCCTTCGGCCTGTATCCGGCGGTGCCGGGCAGCGGCGAATTTCTGTTGCATGCGCCGCGCTTCAAGCGGGTCACGCTGGATCTGGGTAACGGCAAGCGCCTGCGCATCGACGCCCCCGGCGCCGATGGCCGCACGCTGCAGTACGTCGATGGCGTCCGCGTCAACGGCAAGCCGCAGCCGCAGGTGTTCCTGGACTGGGCCCGGTTGCAGCAAGGCGGCACGCTGTCGTTTGCGCTGACCAAGCAGGCACCCACTCAGGGCTGGGGCACGCAAGCGGACGCATTGCCCACCTCGTTCTGCGCCACGCCTGCCGCCGCACAGTGACCGCAAGCATCAAGCCGACGCATGAAAGCCCCTCTCCCTGCGGGAGAGGGGTTGGGGTGAGGGTACGAGGCAAAGCCACCGACTCACGCGCGGCAGCAGACTTCCACCGCTAAACCTTCGCCATCGATGATGCAGGGTTGAAGGCGCGTGGCGACGCGTTCCTCATCGCTGGTCGCCGGTGGATACCTGCGGCGCACCCTCATCCGCCCTACGGGCACCTTCTCCCGGTGGGAGAAGGGCACAGCTCACCTGCATTTGGCGGCGGAGTACTCATAGCAGCCGCGCAGCACAGCACTGCTACCGCCAAGACCTTCCCATCGATGATTCACTCTTGAAGGCGCGTGGCGACGCGTTCGTCATCGTTGGCACTGAAAGATATCTGAGGCGCCCCTCATCCGCCCTACGGAGACCTTCTCCCGGCGGGAGAAGTAAGAGCAGCTATCAAAACGACTGCTCGCTATGTTTTGTTAGCCGCTCTAACTACCCCACCTTCCCCAAGCGACTATTCCGCCGCCCGTAGGCCAGGTAGACCACCACGCCCAGCGCGTTCCACACCAGGAACCAGCCCTGCGTGGTGCTCGGCAGGCTCCAGAACAGATACAGGCAGCCCAGGATCGCCACCGGCCCCACCACCCAGGCCAGCGGCGTGCGGAACGCCCGCGCACGGGTGGGTTCGCGCACGCGCAACACCAGCAGACACGCCGCCACCGCCGTAAACGCCGCCAACGTACCGGCATTGGCCAGCGCGGCAATCTCGTCCAGCCGCGCCACGCCCGCCAACGCGGCCACCAGCACCGCGGTGAACAAGGTGATCGCCACCGGCGTGCCGGTGCGTGCATTGACCTTGGACAAGCCACGCGGCAACAGACCGTCGCGCGACATCACAAAGAAGATCCTGCTCTGCCCGTACAGGAACGCCAGCAGCACCGTCGGCAGCGCGATGATCGCCACCGCGCCGATCACCAGCGCCGCCTTGCCATGGCCGAGCTCGCGCAGGATCAACGCCAACGGCTCGGGGCTCTTGCCGAACACGGTGAAGCTCATCGCACCCACCGCCGACAACGCCACCAGCACATAGATCAGCGTGCAACCGATCATCGAACCGACGATGCCGATCGACAGATCGCGCCCCGGGTTCTTGGTCTCTTCGGCCGCAGTGGAGATCGCATCGAACCCGTAGAACGCGAAGAAGATGATCGCCGCCGCCATCACGCCGCGCTCCACGCCATCCGGGCCCATCGCCTTGGAGAAGCCATAGGGCATGAAGGGCTGCAGGTTGGCGCTGTTGAACGCCGGCAGTGCGATCGCCACGAACACGCCCAGCGCAATGATCTTCAGCACCACCAACACCGCATTGAGCGTGGCGCTTTCCTTGGTGCCGGCCATCAGCATGCCGGCCACCAGGAAGGTGATCACCACCGCCGGCAGGTTCACGATGCCGCCGGCGTGCGGCCCGGCAATCAATGCATGCGGCAGATTGACTCCCAACCACTGCAGGAACCCGACGAAATAGCCCGACCAGCCCACCGCCACCGTGCTCACCACCAGCGAATATTCCAGCACCAGGCTCCAGCCCACCACCCAGGCGATGCTCTCGCCCAGTGCGGTGTAGCTGTAGGTGTAGGCGCTGCCGGCGGCCGGCATCATCGTGGCCATCTCCGCATACGCCAGCGCCGCGCAGGCGCACACGATACCGGCGGCCACAAACGAGAGCAGCACCGCCGGGCCGGCCTTGTCCGCGCCCACGCCGATCAGCGTGTAGATGCCGGTGCCGACGATCGCGCCGATGCCCAGCGCGATCAGGTGTGGCCAGCTCAGGCTGCGCACCAGCTGCCGCCCGGCCTCGTGCACGGTGACCTGATCGATGGATTTGCGCCTGAGCCAAGACGACATGGGGACCTCGCAGGAACCAAAAGAATTCCCGAGTGTCGCCCAACGCGGCGCAGCAAAGCTATCGGTCCAAGGTCACGCGACGCCGGGCACGGGCTGTGGCAGCGCGGAGTTAATTAGATCGACGCGCTGGAAACGCAGCGGCTGGTGGCGATGCAGCTGCGCGTGAGGCGTTGCGGCGTGATCAGCGCTGGCGCGTCATCGGTGGTGCGAGCTGTCTTGCAATGGATGGCGGCGGCCGTTTCCACGGCATGCTCTGCCGACGCGGGTGATCGCCATCAACAGTGACGACCGGATTGGTTGGTGATGCGCGCGCTGCAAGACACCGGCCAACACTGGCCAGTGTCGGCCACCCTCAATCGATCGACGGACGATGCGGCGGACGTGCACGCCGATACAACAACTGCACCGCCCAGGCGCTGGCCAGGCCGATCGCGCCGGCGGCAAAGTGGCTCCAGTCGAGCACGCGTGGCGCCGCGCCATTGGCATCGTGGCCCCAGAAATTGAACCACAGCAGCACGATCGCAGTGACGATCATGCCCAGCCAGAACCACAGCCGCGTCGCGCCGATGGCATAGATCAAGAACGGCAGTGCCGCACCGATCAGGAAATGCACCGGGAAGAAATACGCGGTGCCATACGGCCGCATCAGGTACCAGATGATCGCCCCAAACAGACCCAGAAAGGCGAACAGGCCCAGGGCAAGCAAACGGGTTTGGGTCTTGACGGTGGTCATCAGGCAGCCTCGCAGGTGAGAACGTCAGCCTACCGGCGCGCAGGTCACGTTGAGGTCAATGCGCGTGCGCCTGCATGCCGCGCCTTCGCAGCATCGCTTCGGGCCGCTTGTGCAACTGCGATGCAGTCGGCGCTGCATGTGCGCAAAAACAGGCGGTTGCGTCATCAAGCACCATCGCGCTGGTGGCCGGTTGATGCGTCATTGAAATCGTTGGCCAATCCCAATGGGATGCAGGTTGTTGTGTACTGCCGATGCGATGGACCCGCAGACATCGCGATGGCGGCGGTGTCGTACATGTTGCGATGTGGCGCTGCTGTCGCGTTGCCGTTCGAGTTACCGCATGCATGGCGGTGCAACACGCCAGTGTGCATGGCACATGTCGAACTGCTAAGGCTCAAGTTTGCCGGCGTAACGCTCGCGCACATGCTGGCTGATGTAGGTACTCAATCCGCGTCCGTCCGCGGCCAGGCGTTGCATGGTGGCGATCGCCTCGGCGCCGGCACTGGCGTCGGTATACACGTAAGTCTCGCCACTGCGAAATTGCACCGCGATCGCGCCGGTGGTAACCGCATAGGCCACCACGCCGGAGTCGCCATCGCGGTTGCCGTAGCGCTGCAGCAAGGGAGGACGGCGCGTGACCATGCACACAGGCTAGGGCGGCTACGGTGAGGATGCCTTCAACGGACGCGGCCGCGTGCGCCGCTGTGCGCGCGGTGGTGGCTCAGCTCGCCGGCAGACCTGGCAACAGCGCAGTCAACGCCTGGCAGCGCTGCGCGAAGTCCGCATGCAACTGGCGAACGGCGGGCGAGAACTGCTTGCGATGCGGGCACACCAGCTGCAATGGCAGCCGGTCGCCGTAGGCCGGCAGCAGCACTTCCAGGCGCCCGGCCTGCACATCGGCGCAGACATCCAGCCACGACTTGTAGGCGATGCCTTCGCCCGCCACCGCCCAGCGCCGCACGACGTCGGCGTCGTCGCACAGCATCGCCCCACGCACCGGCACGGTCTGGCGGCGGCCATCACCCTCGAACTGCCAGCGGTCGTACGGGCGCCCGGCCAGCACGTACAGCAGACAGGCGTGCTCGCGCAGCGCCTCCAGCGTGCTTGGCCGCCCATGCCGGTGCAGATAATCCGGTGCGGCCACCAGCACGCGGCGGTTGTCCGGCGCCAGCGGCAGTGCCACGTGGTCGGCGTCGTCGATGCGCCCCAGCCGGAACGCCACATCCACCGGCGCGCGGTACAGGTCGGCCACCTGGTCGGACAGGTGCAGGCGCAGCGTCAGCCGTGGATGCGTCGCGCGGAACGCGGTCAGCCACGGCAGCAGCACGTTGCGGCCCAGGTCCGACGGCGCGGTCACCTGCAGCAGCCCGTGCAGCGCCTGGTCGCCGCCGCGCACCTGCTCGCGGCCATCGCGCAGCAACTCCAACACCTGGCGCACGTACGGCAGGTACTGCTCGCCCTCGGCGGTGAGCCGCAGGCTGCGGGTGGAGCGTGCAAACAGGCGCAGGTCCAGCGCCCGTTCCAGCCGGGCCACTGCGGCACTGGCCTGGCCCGGCAACAGGTCGGCCTCGCGCGCGGCACTGGAAAAACTGCCCAGCGCTGCGGTGCGCACGAACAGCGCCAGATCATCGAACCGGACCATCTTCTCTCCAGCAGTGAAACTGCTTGCGCAGTTTGCCGGTTTTTCCGGAAATGGCGATGGCGCACGCTGCAGCTCCTCGCCCCACGGCCACCACCATGAAAGCCATCGCCTACCCGCAACACGGCCTGCCCATCGACGACCCGCGCGCGCTGGTCGCGCTCGACCTGCCACTGCCCACGCCCGGCCCACGCGATCTGCGCGTGCGCATCCACGCCATTTCGGTCAACCCGGTCGACACCAAGGTGCGCGCCACGGCGCCGGTGGAGGCGCCCCGCGTGCTGGGCTGGGACGCCAGCGGCGTGGTCGATGCGGTCGGTGACGAGGTGACCCTGTTCCAGCCGGGCGACGCGGTGTACTACGCCGGCGCGCTGACCCGCCCCGGCACCAATGCCGAATACCACCTGGTGGACGAGCGCCTGGTCGGCCGCAAGCCCGCCACGCTCGACGACGCATCCGCCGCCGCGTTGCCGCTGACTGCCATCACCGCCTGGGAACTGCTGTTCGACCGGCTCGGCATTGTTGAAGGCGGCGGCGCAGGCCAGACCCTGCTGGTGGTCGGCGCGGCCGGCGGGGTCGGCTCGATCCTGGTGCAACTGGCACGCGCGCTGACCCAGCTCACCGTGGTGGGCACCGCCTCGCGCCCGCAGACGCAGGACTGGGTCTACGCGCTCGGCGCCCACCATGTGATCGACCACACCGAGCCGCTGGCGGCCGGCCTGCAGCGCATCGGCATCGCCCAGGTGCAACATGTGGCCAGCCTCACCCATACCGACCAGCACTTCGCGCAATTGGTCGAGGTGCTCGCCCCGCAAGGCCAGCTGGCGCTGATCGACGACCCCGCCACGCTCGATGCGCTGCCGCTCAAGCGCAAGAGCCTGTCGCTGCACTGGGAACTGATGTTCACCCGCTCGCTGTTCGCCACCGACGACATGATCGCCCAGCACCACCTGCTCAACCGTGTCGCCGCGCTGGTGGAGTCCGGTGTACTGCGCACCACGCTGGGCGAGCACTACGGCCGCATCACCGTGGACAACCTGCGCCGCGCGCACGCCGCGCTGGAATCGCACCGCACCCGCGGCAAGCTGGTGCTGGAAGGTTTTTGAACGAGCGGTGGGTGCTGCACGGGGCGTTGATGTTTCACCGGCTCGCTGTTCGCCACCGATAACACGATCGCTCGGCAGCACTTGTTCAACCGCGTCGCCGCATTTGTGGAGTCCGGCGTGCTGCGCACGACGCTGGGCGAGCACGACGGCCGCATTAAGGTGGATAACCTGCGCTGCGCAAGCCGCGCTGGAATCGCATCGCACCCGCGGCAAACTGGTGCTGGAGGGATTTTGAGCGAGCGGTAGTGGTGATGGCGGTGGCCGCTGCGGGACGTGGCGCCACAGCGCGTCTCGCGTTCGCGCGATGCAGGGCGGGCACCAGGTCGGCGGCGGCTGCGCTGCGGTGACGAGGCCTGGATTGCGAGCGATGGCACGCGCTGTGTGGATGGCGGCATCGGTCTGTGCGTGGTGTTGCGATCAATCCCGCTAAGGACCGACTGCGCGTGGCAGCCGCGCAGTCGGTCGGGTGCAGTGCGGCGCAGGTCGCAGTGCACCGCCAGCGCGCGCCACGCAGTTCACCCCGAACCAGCACGTGCGCCCTCCCGACCATCAGGCAACCACTGCGCCGACCCTGCAGCCGGCCACCCACTGACGCAGCTGCTGCGACCGGCACCGCTACACTGCGCGCATGTCATCCGAATCCCTCATCCTCATCGGGCTGCTGTGCGCAGTCTTCGTGCTGCAGCTGGCCATGCTGCTGCGGCGCTCTTCCACCACCGGGCTGGAGCAGGCGCTGCGCGCCGAACAACGCGACGGCCGCGGCGAACTACGCGAACAACTCGAGGGCCTGGCGCGGCAGCAGGATGGCCGCCTGGAGACCTTCGCGCGCAATCTCACCGAGCTCTCCACCCGCACCGACCAGCGCCTGGACCTGCTGCGCGACGCGCTCGGCGAAGATGCCCGCAAGGCACGCGAAGAAAGCACCCAGGCGCAGCTGCGCACCGGCGAGCTGCTCACCGGGCGGCTGACTGAATTGCGCACCCAGCTCGATGGTTTTGGCCAGCAGCAGGAAGCCCGTATCCACGTGTTCGGGCAGCAACTCACCGAGCTGATCGCACGCACCGACACCCACATGGCCGCGCTGCGTGAAGCGCTCGCCGAGGACGCGCGCAAGGGCCGCGCCGAAGCGGGCGAGTCGCAGCAGCGCTTCACCGAAGCGCTGGGCCAACGCCTGACCGAACTGACCCAGCGCAACGAACTGCGCATCGGCGAAATGCGCGCCACGCTCGAGCAACAGCTGGCCAGCCTGCAGAGCGACAACGCCAGCAAGCTGGAACTGATGCGCGCCACCGTCGACGAGAAACTGCAGACCACGCTCAACACGCGCCTGGACGCCTCCTTCAAGCTGGTGTCCGAGCGGCTGGAGCAGGTGCAGCGCGGCCTGGGCGAAATGCAGCAGCTGGCCACCGGCGTGGGCGACCTCAAGCGCGTGCTCACCAACGTCAAGGACCGCGGCGGCTGGGGCGAAGTGCAGCTGGAGAACATCCTGGAGCAGACGCTGACGATGGAGCAGTACGCGCGCAGCGTCCGGGTCAAGCCCGACAGCGCGGAAGCGGTGGATTTCGCGATCCGCCTGCCAGGGCGCGGCGACGACACGGTGGTGTGGCTGCCGGTCGATGCCAAGTTCCCGCGCGAGGACTACGAACGCCTGATCGACGCGCAGGAAAAAGGCGACCTCGACGCAATCAAGAGTTCGACCGCGCAGCTGGAACGCGCCATCCGCATCCAGGCCAAATCCATCAGCGACAAGTACGTCTGCCCGCCGCACACCACCGACTTCGCAGTGATGTTCCTGCCCACCGAAGGCCTGTACGCCGAAGTGATCCGCCGTGCCGGGCTGGTCGACCTGCTGCAGCGCGAACATCGCGTGGTGCTGGCCGGGCCGACCACCTTTACCGCCCTGCTCAACAGCCTGCAGATGGGCTTCCGGACCCTGGCGATCGAAAAGCGCTCCAGCGAGGTCTGGCAGGTGCTGGGCGCGGTGAAGAGCGAATTCGGCAAGTTTGCCGGCATTCTCGAAAAGGCCGAGCGGCAGATCACCACGGTCGGCAAGAGCCTGGGCGAAGCCAGCCGCAAGACCCGCACCATCGAGCGCCGCCTGCGTGGCGTGGAAACCCTGGCCGGCGAGCAATCGCAGGCGTTGCTCGACGACGCCGGCAACGACGACACCGGCAGCAGTGATGACGAGGCCGGTGACGAGCAGGAATGAGTGCGGCGTGCAGCGTGCCAGTGCGGAAGAGGGCCAGTGCAGATGGTTCGTTCGCGCGACCAACGGTGAGCCGGCTACACCGTAACCAGCGCGGGCAAGCCACTCACCTCACAGCCGCACCCAGTGCATCGAACCGCATTCGGTAGGAGCGCCCTCGGGCGCGATGAGGCATTCCCGATAACGCCCCATCGCGCCCAAGGGCGCTCCTACACGGCCAACGCCATCTCACAGCCGTCGCTGGTTTAGTCGTGATCCATTCCGCTGCAAATCGATGCACAAGCCACGTAATCGGCAAGCTCTCAAATCGCAACTGACCTCACGTAGGAGCGCCCTCGGGCGCGATGAGGCCTTCCCGGTAACGCCCCATCGCGCCCAAGGGCGCTCCTACACGGCCAACGCCATCTCACAGCCGTCGCTGGTTTAGTCGTGATCCACTCCGCTGCAAATCGATGCACGAGCCACGTGATCGGCAAGCTCTCACCTCGCAACGGATCTTCCGTAGGAGCGCCCTCGGGCGCGACGAGGCATTCCCGGTAACGCTTGATCGCGCCCAGGTGCGCCCCTACACAGTTGAAGGCATCTCACATCAACGGGTTAGCTGGTGATCCACGCTGGCGCAACCGACGCATAGCCATGGGTCGGCAACCCGGCTGCATCCCAACCGATACCCGTAGGAGCGCCCTCGGGCGCGATGAGGCCTTCCCGGTAACGCCCCATCGCGCCCAAGGGCGCTCCTACACGGCCAACGCCGTCTCACAGCCGCCGCGGTTTTAGTCGTGATCCACCCCGCTGCAAATCGACGCACGGGCCACGTGATCGGCAAGCTCTCACCTCGCAACGGATCTCCCGTAGGAGCGCCCTCGGGCGCGATGAAGCCTTCCCCGTAACGCCGCAGCGCTCCCAGCTACGCCCCCACGCCGCAGCCGCAGCCATCGCCCACCCGAGCACGCCACGCAGACACACCAGCCGCGATGCTTGCCTCACCTTGTTCAAGAAGAAGCCCGCATGTCGAGCCGATGGATGTACACGACACTGTCCGCACTGCTGCTGGCCGCCTGCAGCAATACGCCCACCACGCAACCGTCCCAGGCGGCGGGCGTGACACCTGCACCATCCACATCCACATCCACATCCACAGACGCTGCCGCCTGCACCGCCAAAGGCGGTCAGATGCGTCCGGTAGGCCGCATGCAGACGCCGCGGTGTGTGGTGCCCTACGCCGATGCCGGCAAGACCTGCACCGACAACTCGGATTGCAGCGGTGATTGCCTGGCCACCAGCATCGTGCCCGCCGGCACCGCCACCAGCGGCACCTGCCAGCGCGACAGCGATCGCTTCGGTTGCCGCCAGGAAGTGGTCGGCGGCATGGGCCAGGCAGCGCTGTGCATCGATTGATCCGCTGACCTTAGCGCGTCGGGTGCAGCGCTCGCGCTCGCCCGGCGGTTATGCTCTGGCGCTTTCTCCAACAGGACGCACCGATGAGCCAGAGCATCCACGACATTCCCGTGACCGACATCAACGGTGGCGCCACCAGCCTGGCCGCGCATCGCGGCAAGGTGCTGCTGGTGGTCAACGTCGCCTCCAAGTGCGGGCTGACTCCCCAGTACGAAGGCCTGGAAGCGCTGTACCGCGACAAGCAGGCCCAGGGCCTGGAAGTGCTGGGTTTCCCGGCCAACGACTTCAATGGGCAGGAGCCCGGCAGCGAGGCGGAGATCGCCCAGTTCTGCCAGCTTACCTATGACGTCACCTTCCCGCTGTTCTCCAAGATCGCCGTCACCGGCGCCGAGATCCATCCGTTGTACCAGGCGCTGACCAGCGCACAGCCGCAGGCCACCGGCGATGGCCCGATGCGCGAAAAGCTGGCCGGCTACGGCATCGCCGCCAACCCGGCACCGGGCGTGTTGTGGAACTTCGAAAAATTCCTGATCGGCCGCGACGGCCAGGTCATCGAACGCTTCGCACCCGACGTCGCCGCCGATGACGTCCGCCTGCGCCAGGCCGTCGATGCGGCGTTGGCGCACTAACCGGCGCTGCTTGGACAAAGACATATTGCGACTCGTCATCCAGTCAGCCACCTGTTCGATTTCGGTCCAACAGGGCGCTGCTACGCGGGCGGTCTCAGCAGTTGCATTCCACGTTGACTGACCGTGCAGACGTAGAGAAGAGCAATGCGTGAAAGCCAAAGAGACACCGTGAGGCACCTACTTCCACTCCTGAGCCTTCTTTACTGCGTTTCAGCACATGCATCTGACCTATGTGTGGACCTGGCGACAACTGCGCAGAGCAATGCCTGCTGGACCAAAGAGGTTGCGTAGTCGCAGGCACACCTCGACGACTATCTGCAGGCAGCAGGCACAAGGGCGCTGACAGATTTTGGTCTGTCAGCCGATGCGTTCGATGCAGCGCAAGCTGCCTGGCGGACTTACAGCGAAAGGCAATGCGGTAATGTGCGTGTGTTGTGGGGCACCGCATCAGTCGCGCTGGCGAAAGCGGCGAGCTGTCGCGTCGATCTCAACGATCAGCGCTCCCATGATCTATGGAAGAGCTACCTCACCTACGCCGATCGCACTCCTTCCGTCATGCCCGAACCGGCGCTGCGGTCCGGTAAATAGCGGCGCCGTGGAACGAACGCCTGCTTAAACGCAGAAGGCATCGGTACCAACACGCCGCATGTACCACGCGGATCAGGGCGGCATGCGCCACAACAAAAAAGCCCGGGATCGCTCCCGGGCTTTTTTATATTTTCCAGCAAACCACTCACCCACCCATCAGCGAATCCACTGCGGGATCGGCATGGCGTCCACCGGGACCGTGCTGTCCTTGTCTTCGCGCAGGTATTCCGGCAGCTCGCCGTCTTCCTTGCGCTGGCTGCGCAGGTCGCGGGTGATCTGGTAGTTGCGGCGCTGCATCCAGGCATCGCGGGTCAGGGCGTATTCGTCCGGGGCCTGGTCGCGCAGCGAATCCAGCGACATCAGCTGCGCGCGGGTGTCCACCAGCTGCAGGCCCTGCAGGGCGAAGCGTGCGCCGCCATCGTTGACCTGGCGTACCCACGACAGCGGAATGTCGCCGCCCAGGCCCAAGGTATCGCGCACCGTGCGTGGGCCGAACAGCGGCAGCTCGAAGTAGCGCGAGTTGCGCCAGCCCCACACGCCCAGCGTCTGGCCGAAGTCTTCGCTGCGGCGCGGGATGCCGGCGGCGCTGGCCGGGTCGAACAGGCCGGCCACGCCCAGCGTGGAGTTCATCACGAAGCGGCCCAGGGTCTGCACCGCGTAGACCGGATGGCCCTGCAGCAGCTGGTTGACCATGGTCAGCGGCGAACCCAGGTTGTCGAAGAAGTTGGTCACGCCCAGGCGCGCCGGGCGCGGCACCACCTTGGTGTAGCCGGTCGCCAGCGGCCGGGCCACGCCGCGGTCCACCGCCAGGTTGAAGCGGTGCATGCCGCGGTTGTAGCGCTCCCACGGGTCGTAGGCCGGGGCACCGCCAGGCAGGGCCGGGCCTGCGGCTGCGCCGCCGGCTTGCGGCGCGGTGGAGCCGTACAAGGCGTCGAAATCATCTTCGGCCGTGGTCGGCGCGTCAGGCGTGCCGCTGTCGGCAGCGCTGCTGGCCGGTTCGGCCGGTGCAGTCGCCGCAGTGGCCGCAGTGGCCGGCAGGGCGTCGGGCGCGGCGAAACCGGCCGCGGCCGGCTGCGCGGTCACCCCGGCATCGTCGCGCACCGCGGTGTCGGGGGCGCTGGCAGCAGCATCGGCGGCGGGCGGGGCAGACTTGGGCGTCTGGCTCGCGCAGGCGCCCAGCAGCAGGCAGGCCAACAGGGAAAGGGAGCGGAACTGATTCATGGGGGTGGCACTCAGGCCTGAAAATCGAGAGAGGGCGACAAACGGTAGGCGGCGCACAATTCGTCCAGACCGGACGCCTTGCCCACCACCGTGCCATTGCCGTTGCTGCGCAGGCGCGCGGCCAGTTCGGCCAGCATCGCCACGCCGGCGCTGTCCAGGCGTTGTACACCGGAAAGATCCAGCGTGCGGGCGCCAGCGAGTTGCGCGAGCGCGCGCGGCCACAGATCCGTGACCGCGGCCCGGTCGAGCACGCCGCTTACCGCCAGCGTGTCGCCGTTGCGCTGCAGTTGGTCGTTACTGGCCATTGGCCGGTGTCGCACCCACCTGCAGGTTGCCGCTGCGCAGGTCGGCCGCGACCTTGGCGATGCCCTTTTCGCGCAGCGGGCCGTCGAACTGGGTCTTGAAGGTCTGCACGTAGGAAATGCCTTCGATCATCACGTCGAAGATCTTCCATTGGCCGCCGCTGTTGCGCATCAGGTAGTCGACCGGGGTCGGGTCGTTGCCGGCGCGCAGCAGGTCGGTGGAAACCTTGACGCCGCGGTTGCCCGGCAGCGCGCTTTCAGACTTGGCGCGGAAGGTCGGCTTGCCTTCGAAGTTCAACAGGGCAGTGCCGTAACGCTGCATCAGGTTCTCGGCCAGCGCATCGGCAAACAGCTTGACGTCCGCATCGGAGGCACCGCGGCCGTGCACGCCCAGCACCAGGCGGGCCGAGTAATCACGATCGAAGGCCTTGTTCAATTCGCCATTGATGTACTGGCGCAGGGCGGCCGGGTTGCCGCGGAATTCGGCGCGGCGCTGATCCAGCGTGGACAGGATGCGGGTGCTGCTGTCGATGACGGTCTTGGTGGCCGCGCCCTGGGCAGCAGGCGCGCTGGAGGTGGCCGGCTGTGCCAGCACCGTGGCCGGTGCGCACACCAGCAGGGTCGAGGCCAGGACAGCGGAGAGCAGGGTGGTCTTCATGGGGTTGGTTCCGTAGAGGGGGAGGCGGGCTGCGCAGGCGCGGGCGCCTGGCCGTTGGCAGCGGGGGCATTACTGCTGCCGCCGCCACCACTGAACATGTATTTGCCGACCAGCTGCAGCAGATCCACCGCCGGTTGGGTGAAGCCGATTTCTTCGCCCGGCTTGAGCGTCTCCGGGTCGCCGCCCGGCTGCAGCCCGATATAGCTCTCGCCCAGCAGGCCGCTGGTGAAGATGCCGGCCGAGGTGTCGGCGGGCAGATCCTTGTATTTGGTGTCCAGCGACAGGGTCACCACCGAATCGAACTTGGTCGGATCCAGACTAATGTCGGAGACCTTGCCAATGGTGACGCCGCCGATCTTCACCGGCGCCTGCGGGCGCAGCTGGCCGATCTGGCTGAAGCGCGCAATCAGGGTGTACTGGCTGGAGCCAAAGCCCCAGCGCTGGTTGGTCGAGGCCACCGCCAGTACCAGCAGCGAGGCCAGGGTCAGCAGCAGAAACGCGCCGACGGCAAATTCGAGTCGTGGTCCACGCATGGCCATGGGGTTATCTCACTCCTGGTGGTGCAGGTGCCCCGACGCGGATCGGAGCGGATGGTTCGGTGGGTCCACACACCGCATGTTGCGGGCGGGTGCGAGAAGAGCGGCGGATCATCGGAACAACATGGCCGACAGCACGAAATTGAACATCAGCACCAGCAGCGAGGCGTTGACCACCGCGCGCGTGGTGGCGATCGAGGTGCCTTCGATGGTGGGCTCGGCATGGAAGCCCACGTAGGCGGCCACCAGCGCAGCAGTACCGCCGAAGATCGCCGACTTGAGCATCGCCACGCCGAAGTCGTCCCAGAAATCCACGCTGTTGCTCAGCCCCGACCAGAAGGTGCCATTGTCGATGCCCAGCACGTGGACGGCTTCGAAATAGCCGCCGGTAATGGCCAGCGAGCAGAACACGCCGGTCAACAACGGCACCGTCAGCACCGCGGCCCAGAACCGCGGCGCCACCGCCTTGGCAATCGGGTCGATGGCCATCAGCTCCAGCGCCTTGATCTGGTCGGTAGCGCGCATCAGGCCGAGCTCGGCGGCGATCGAACTGCCGGCGCGGCCAATGAACAGCAGCGCGGTCAGCACCGGCGCCAGCTCGCGGTACAGCGACAGGCCGAGCAAGGTGGACAGCGCATCGGAGGCGCCATAGGTGGTGAGCGTGCGGTAGCCCTGCAGCGTCAGCACCAAGCCGACGAAGGCGCCACCCACGGCGATGATCGGCAGCGAGCGCGCGCCGACCTTGTAGATCTCGCGCACCAGCTCGGCAATGAAGTCGCGTGTGGGCAGCGAGCCGCGCAGCACGGTCAGCGAGAACAGCCCGGCGCGGCCGAAGGCACGGATCGATTCGGCAATGGCCATCAGGCGGCACTCCGGTCGCGGCGCGGCGCCGCATCGAACGGGATCGGGCCGTCCGGCTGGCCGTGCAGGAACTGCTGCACGAGCGGGTCGGTGCTGTCCTGCAGCTGCTCGGGGGTGCCGGCGAACACGATGCCGCCATTGGCGATCACCACCGCCTGGTCGCAGATCGGCAGCGTCTCGTGCACGTGGTGGCTGACGATGATGCTGGTCAGGTCCAGGCTGTCGTTGAGGCGCTGGATCAGGCTCATGATCACGCCCGAGGCGATCGGGTCCAGCCCGGTCAGCGGCTCGTCGTAGATCATCAGCGGCGGGTCCAGCGCCAGCGCGCGCGCCAGTGCCACACGCCGCGCCATGCCGCCGGACAACTCGCGCGGCCAGGCATCGGCCGCGGCCAGCAGGCCCACCGCATGCAGCTTCATCTGCACCAGGCGCTGCAGCACCGGCGCCGGCAGGCGGGTATGCGTGCGCAGCGGCAGCGCGACGTTGTCGGCCACGCTCAGGTCGGTCAACAAGCCATTGCCCTGCAGCAGCACGCCAACATTGCGGCGCATCTCCAGCAGCGCCCGGCTACCGCGCGGAATTTCCTGGCCGAACAAGGTCACGCGGCCGGCCACCGGGCGCAATTCGCCCGTCAGTGCCGCCAGCAAGGTGGACTTGCCGCTGCCGGAGGGACCGAGCACGGCCGTGATGCTGCCGCGCGGGACATCCAGCGACACGTCGCGCAGGATCGCGCGTCCGCCGCGATCGATGCGGACACCGGACAATTGCACGACAGGGGATTCGGACGCCGTCATTGCAGCCTTTAACAGAATTCCAACGCGATAGAGTAACCGTCACACGGCTGAACATAACCGAACCGGTGCGTGCAGTATTGTCGCATGCGCCTGTACCGCAGGCAGATGGCCAACGCCCCCACAACTGCAACGCCCCGTCTCACGAGCGTGACGCAGCACGGGGTTCGTACATGGCTACGTTGTGTGAGGTATGCCTGCACGTAGATGATGGAGCCGCCTTAGCCAGCCCGAGCGTGCAGATGGATTTGCTGACCCTGGAACACTTCGCAGGAAGCGTCAACGACAACTTCTCTGCTGCCTTGAACGACGGCGAGATTCCCTTCGTGCTGGTCGAGGCACGCCCGCTTCCGACCACGCAGGCGGTGCACCGGGCGCCGTTCTCGCTGCTGTTCCGCAACAGTTCGGCGTTTCTGTTTCCGCAGCAGATCTATCAGCTGCGGCACAGCCGGCTGGGCGAGGTCGGGGTATTTCTTGTGCCGGTAGCACGCGAGCGCGACGGCTTTTTGTATCAGGCGATATTCAACTGAGCGGCGTGGCCGCCCTCTCGGCGGGCTGCCAGTGCATCGCAAGGTGGGTACTGCTGGCGTCGCCTGCGAGAAAGCCCAGGCGCGTATAAAGCCGGCGCGCCGCAGGATTGGCATGAAAGACGTGCAATGCCACGCCACAGCCTGCGGCCTGCGCCAACGCCTGCGCATGCATGATCAATGCGGTGCCCACGCCCCTGCCGCGCCAATGCGGTAACAAACTGATATCGACCAGCACGTGCTGCACGGCTGCGCGTTGAAGATACAGCCGGCCGATGCGTTCGTCCGGCGTCTGTACGATCAGAAAGTCGGCGTCGCGATAATGCTGCCGATAATGCGTGCGCTGCAGCGCGAACTGCTGATCCACAAACGCGCGCTTGGTCGTCTCCGGCCAGGGGACGTGCGCCAGTTCGTCGCTGCGTGCGCTGGCATAGAGATTGCGTAGCCAAGGCACATCGGTGTCGTGTTCGGCGCGCAGTGTGATGCGGTGCGCAAGCAGTGCAGGCATGCGCTCGCATTCTGCTTGCGGATGCACGCTCGCTGGAGTCGCGGAAGCTTCGCCCTGCATGGCGTCAATCGAACTGTGGATAGGTGCCAGACAACGCAATGCAGAAATTCACCGCCAGATACGGTTGCTGGTTCTGGTGGGCCAGGCCGTTGCCGGTTGGCAGCAGCGCCGCCGGCGAGAACTGGGTGTCGGGTTGTGTCACCGTCACGAACGGGCGTGCTGTGCTGCCGCCCAGCGCTGAAAGCGCTGCGCCATTGGCGGGCGTGCCGCTTTTCTTGGTCGAATCCGGTTGCGTGAACGCGCTGACGCCATGCTGGTGCGGCGGGATCTGCGTGGGCAACAGGCTCACGGCGGCCGTGCCGAAGCTATTGCCCAACTGCCGGCTGCTCAGTCCCGGGCCCTGCCCCTGCTCGCAGCCGGCGCGTCCACAGAAGTTAGGCAGTTGAAACGTGGTCGTGCCGTTACCGCCATAGACGATGCCCAGCAGCGAGTACAGCGTGGTGTTCTGCTGCAGCGGCAGCGTGGCGCCGTTGCACAACGCCCAGCCGACGGGATTGAAATCGAAGCCGAACAGCTGGATTTCGCCGATATAGGGTTCGGTCATGAACGCGGTCCTTCTATAGAACGTGCAGGCACCGCACCGAGCGCGGCGCGGTGAATGGGCTCAGCTCTGCTGCGGGAAAATGCCGACAGTGGAAATGCAGTACTGCACCGTCAAGGTCGGCATGGTGTTCTCGTGCGCCAGGCCACCGCCGGTGATCGTGGTCGACTGCGTGGCCATCGGCGCTGCCGTGGCACCGGTGGTGTCGGTCGCGTAGAACACGTCGCCGGTGACTGTGCCAGGCAATAGGCCGGACGGCGCGGTGGCCGTCGCGGCAGCGGTTGTGGCCACCAACGTATGTGTGTGCGCCGGCAACTGCAGTCCGGTCAGTGCAACTGACTCGGTGCCAGCCGTCTGGGCGATCACGTAGTTGCTCAGGCCCGGGCCCTGGCCTTGATGCAGCGGCACGCGCCCGCGCAGATCCGGTACCGCGAAGGTGTTCTGCCCATCGCCGCCGTAGGTGTTGCCGATCAGCATGAACAGCACCTCGTAGTCGGAGATCGATAACAGGCTGCCGTCGCAGGCCTGCCAGCCTTGCGGAGTACGCCCGAAGCCGAACATGCGGATCTCGCCGATGAATGGAGTGGCCATGGTGTCCTTTCTGGTCGATGGGCGCGCTGCCCCGCGGCGGTGGCACGCTGCGTTTATGAAATGCAGGCGCCGCGCTAGCTGCGCGAGGGAAAGATGCCGGACAGCGCGATGCAGAAATTGAGCGTGGTGTACGGCTGCAGGTTCGGATGCGGCTGGCTGCCACCGGCCTGAGCCACGGTTGCTGGATTCATTGCCACCAGGGGTCCCGGCGCCGCATACAGCGCGGTGGCCGGACCGGTCGTGCTGGCATTGGTGCCGAAAGAGCGGCCGCTGGGACTACGGTTGTTGCCCGCAGCGCTGGAACCCTCCAGCGAATGGTTGTGCGCTGGCAGGTTGTCGGGCAGCAGCGAAACGTTCTCGGCGCCGGAGTTCTGGCCCATCGGTAGCGGCGAAGGTTGCCAGGCCGGATCTGCAGATGGCGCAAAGCCGACCGGGGTGCGCCCGCGCATGTCCGGCAGCGCGAAGGTGGTACTTCCATTGCCGCCGAAACGCGTACCAAGCAAGCTGAAGAGCGCCTGGTTCTGGTTGACCGGCAGCAACTGCCCATTGCACTGCGCGAAATATTTTGGCGCGAAAACGAAGCCGGTCATCATGATCTGACCCATGAAAAACTCGCTCATGCGGATTTCCTTCCCGTAAGTGCAACACCGACCGCGTGTCGGGGTCATTCGTACAGATACTTGTCCAGTTCTGATTGAGCAAGCCTGGAATATCTAGAACTGGAATGAAGTATTAAGTTTTCATTGTTTATTCGTCAGTCAGTTCCTGTTCAAATACGCTCGCAATGCCGAAGGGGAAAATCTCTAGGGCGGCGTTGCCTTCAGGCACGAGGATCGTTGCCGGCGCCGGGGATGGCGCGCTCCAGGGGTGTGGACAGTGAACAAGCAGCGTAGGTTTCTAGCGGACGCCACCGGCGGCCGCGCACGTTTGGTCGTGATGTTTGTCCTGTTCGCGATGACGCTCTTGGCACCAGGCTGGGCGATGGCGCAAGCCTCGACCTACTGCCCGACCTTGAACGCCACTGTGGTGCAGGGCGGTTCGGTACAGATCGACGTAACGACCTGCGATGGCACGGGGGTAGACGATATCGGCGTTGGCTGGAACGGTGTGCAACCTGCGCACGGCACGATCGTCGTTCCCAACCCAAGCGGCGCCCAGGGCACGCAGATCGTCACCTACACCCATAACGGTGACAACGCCACCAGCGATACGTTCCCGCTAGAAGATGGCCGGAGCGACATCATCACTGTCAACATCACCATCACCCCGAGCCAGCCGACGCTGTCGATCAACGACGTCTCGGTGAATGAAGGCAATGCCGGCACGAGCAATGCCACCTTCACCGTCTCGCTCAGCCAGCCGGCCGGTGCCGGCGGCGCCAGCTTCGATATCGCCACCGCCGATGGCTCAGCCATCGCAGGCGTGGACTACGTCGCCTCCAGCCTCACCGGGCAGACCATCCCCGCTGGTAGTAGCAGCGCGACTTTCACCGTGCTGGTCAACGGCGACACGCTCAGCGAACCCAACGAGACCTTCTTCGTCAACGTCAGCAACGTCAGCGGCGCCGGGGTCAGCGACGCCCAAGGCCAGGGCACCATCGTCAACGACGATGCGCTGCCTTCGCTGTCGATCGACGACGTCAGCGTCAACGAAGGCAACAGCGGCACCACCACGGCCACCTTCACGGTGACCCTGAGCGCGGCCAGCGGCCAGACCGTGTCGGTCAATTACGCCAGCGCCGACGGTACTGCCACCGCCGGCAGCGACTATGTCGCGCGTTCCGGCACCCTGACGTTCGCGCCCGGCACCACCGCGCAAGGCGTGGCCATCACCGTCAACGGCGATACCGCGCTCGAACCCAACGAGACCTTCAGCGTCGGCCTGTCCGGTGCCAGCAACGCAAGCATCGCGCGCGCCACCGGCGCCGGCACCATCCTCAACGACGACGTGGTGGTGACGGTCGGGCCGGCATCGCTGCCGGCGGCGACCGCGGGCAGCGCCTACAGCCAGAACCTGAGCGCCAGCGGCGGCACCGCGCCGTACAGCTTCGCCGTCACTGCCGGTGCGTTGCCGGCCGGGCTGACCCTGAGCGCTGCCGGCGTGCTGTCCGGCACGCCCACGGCCACCGGCAGCTTCAACTTCACCGCCACCGCTACCGATAGCGGCGGCAGTCCCACCAGCGGCAACCGTGCCTACACGTTGACCGTGGCCGGCGCGACGGTGACCTTGCCGGCGACCAGCTTGCCGGCCGGCACTGCAGGCCAGGCTTATTCGGGGGCGCTCAACCCAGCGACCGGCGGCATTCCGCCGTATACCTACGCCGTCACTGCCGGCGCCCTGCCGGCGGGCATCACGCTCAATGGCAGCAGCGGCGCCTTGACCGGCACCCCCGGCAGCGTGGGCAGCTTTGCCTTCAGCGTGACCGCCACCGACAGCACCAGCGGCACGCCCTCGCAGGGCACACGCGGTTACACCTTGAACATCGCCGCGCCGCCGATTGTGGTTGCGCCGTCCACGCTGCCGGCCGCCACGCGTGGCACTGCCTACAGCCAGACGCTGAGCGCCAGTGGCGGCACCGCGCCGTACACCTACGCACTCGCCAGTGGCGCATTGCCGGCCGGCCTCACCCTGGCCAGCAACGGCACGCTGTCGGGTACCGCAACGGTGGAAGGCAGCTTCAACTTCACCGTGACCGCCACCGATGCGGGGAGCTTCACCGCCAATCAGGCCTACAGCCTGACCGTGGCTGGCCCGAACCTGGTGTTGCCGGCAAGCAGCTTGCCGGCAGGTACCGCCGGGCAGGCGTACTCCGCGTCGATCACGCCCGCCACGGGCGGCACCGCGCCTTACAGCTATGCACTGACCGCCGGTGCGTTGCCGACGGGTGTGGTCGTGGACGTGGCGACCGGTGGACTCAGCGGCACGCCGACCGTGGCGGGCACGTTCAACTTCACCCTGACCGTGTCCGACAGCACGCCCAGCCCGGCGGCGCAGGCCAGCCGCAGCTACACGCTGACCATCGCAGCACCTGTCATCGTGGTCGCGCCCACTGCGCTGCCGGCGGCCACGCGCGGCACGGTCTACAGCCAGACGCTCAGCGCCAGCGGCGGAACCGCGCCATACACGTATGCCGTCAGCGCGGGCAACGTGCCGGCTGGCCTCACCCTGGCCAGCAACGGCACGCTGTCCGGCACCGCGACGGTGGAAGGCAGCTTCAACTTCACCGTGACTGCGACCGATGCAAACACCTTCACCGCTTCGCAGGCCTATGCAGTGACGGTGGCCGGCCCGAACCTGGCGTTGCCGGCGAGCAGCTTGCCGGCAGGTACGGCGGGGCAGGCCTACGCGGCGACGATTGCTCCTGCCACCGGCGGCACCGCGCCCTACAGCTATGCACTGAGCGCCGGCGTATTGCCCAACGGCGTTGTCCTCGATACGGCGACCGGCGGCCTCAGCGGCATGCCGACCCTGTCTGGCACGTTCAACTTCACCCTGACTGTCACCGACAGCACGCCCAGCCCGGCTGCGCAGGCCAGCCAGAGTTACACGCTGAGCATTGCGGCACCTGTCATCGTGGTCGCGCCCACTGCGCTACCGGCTGCAACCCGCGGCACGGCCTACAGCCAAGTACTGACCGCCAGCGGCGGCACCGCGCCGTACACCTATGAGGTGAACGCAGGCAGTGCACCAGCTGGCCTCACCTTGGCCAGCAACGGCACGCTGTCCGGTAACCCGACGGTGGAAGGCGGCTTCAATTTCACCGTGACGGCGACCGACGCGAACAACTTCACCGCGTCGCAGGCCTATGTACTGACGGTGGCCAGCCCGAACCTGGCCTTGCCGGCCAGCAACTTGCCGGCCGGTACGGCGGGGCAGGCCTACACGGCGGCGATTTCGCCGGTGACCGGCGGCACTGCGCCGTACAGCTATGCACTGACCGCGGGCGCATTGCCGAGCGGTGTGGTGCTGGACGCTGCGACCGGCACGCTCAGCGGTACGCCAACGGTGTCTGGCACGTTCAACTTCACCCTGACTGTCACCGACAGCACGCCCAGCCCGGCCGCGCAGGCCAACCAGAGCTACACGCTGAGCATTGCCGGCGCCACGTTGGTACCTAGTCAACCCACGCTGCCGCCAGCGGTGCGCGGTACGCCGTACAGCCAGGTGTTGACCGCCACCGGTGGTGTTGCGCCGTACACCTACAGCGTTGCCAGCGGCACCTTGCCGGCCGGACTGACGCTGGCGAGCAACGGCGTGTTGTCAGGCACGCCCACCGCCGAAGGCAGCACGTCCTTCACCATCGCGGTGGCCGATGCCGGCAACGCTACTGCGACGCAGGCGTACACCTTCACGGTGAGCACGGCGGCCCCGGTTGCCGTGGCCGATACCGCAGCGACCATGAGCGATGCGGCGGTGACGGTGCCAGTGACCGCCAACGACACCGGCAACATCACTGCGATCGCCATTGCGACCGCGCCGACCAACGGCACCGCCGCGGTCAATGGGCTGGAGCTGGTGTACACGCCGGCGGCCGGGTTTGTCGGCACCGATGTGGTGAGCTACACGGTCACCGGCAGCGGTGGAACCTCGGCCGCAGCAACGGTGACCATCGCCGTCAATGCGCGCCCGATCGCCGTGTCGGTCACCGCCGAGGCGGTGCCGGGTGCGGCCTCGCAGGTCGATCTGACCCGTGATGCCACCGGCGGGCCGTTCGTGGCCGCCGCGGTGGTCGCAGTGCTGCCGGCCTCGGCCGGGACCGCCACCATCACCCAGGTGGGTGGTGCAGCGGCGGCAGCGGCGCGCACTTCCGGCTTTGTGCCTGCGGCCACTGCGCAGGCTTCTTCACCCAGCTTCATGCTGACCTTCGTGGCGAACCCGGCTTTCGTCGGTCAGGCCACCGTGCAGTTCACCTTGTCCAACGCGTTCGCCACCTCGGCGGCGGCAAGCGTGACCTTCACCGTGGCGCCGCGGCGCGACCCGAGTGTGGATGCGGAAGTGCGTGGCCTGATCGATGCGCAGTCCGAGTCGACGCGGCGCTTCGCCAAGGCGCAGATCGACAACTTCCAGCGCCGTCTGGAAGCCACCCACCGTGGCGGCAGCACGCTGAGCAATGCGGTGACCTTCCAGCCGACCTCGCATTGCCGCCAGGCCGATCGCGGCATCAGCGCGCAGCCGTGCAGCCCGGACACCCAGGATGCCGACAACGAGTTCCGCGATGCGCCAGCGATGGCGACCGGCGGCACCGGCGGTGCGCAGGGCCAGGGCGACCTGGGCCTGTGGGTGGGCGGTGCGATCCGCTCCGGCAGCCTGGACAGGCAGGCCAACACCAACGGCGTGGACTTCCAGACCGATGGCTTGAGCGTGGGTGCGGACTACCGGCTGGCGCCGTCGCTGGCAGTGGGTGCGGGCCTGGGTTGGGGCCGCGACGACAGCGATGTAGGCAGGAACGGCAGCCACTCCAAGGCCACCGCCTACACCATGGCGCTGTATGCCAGCTTCCATCCGGGCAAGGCGTTTTTCTTCGACACCCTGGTGGGTTATCAGTTGCTGTCTTACGACCTGCGTCGTTTCGTCACCGACGACGCTTCGATGGCCGAAGGCAGCCGCGACGGCAAGCAGTGGATCGCCTCGCTGTCCAGCGGTGCAGACCTGCAACGCGGCAATCTGCAGATCACCCCGTATGCGCGGGTGGATGTGGCGCGGGCAACCCTGGATGGCTACGTCGAAGATGGCATCGCGCCGTTCGCGCTGCGCTATGACGACATGGATGTGGCCACCACCACCGGCAACCTGGGCCTGCGCCTGGAATGGCGCCGCGATGTGGCCTGGGGACGCCTGACCCCGCAGGTCCGCGTGGAGTATCAGCGCGACTTCCAGGGCCGCGGCGACGCAACGCTGGGCTATGCCGACATCATCGGTGGCCCGGTGTATCGCACCGGTCAGAACGCGTTCGATCGCAACCGCCTGATGGTCGGTATCGGTGCGGCCTTGCTGACCGAACAAGGCTTGTCGACGCGGCTGGAATACCGCGGCATCACCGACGGCGACAGCGGCAACGATCAGACCTGGATGATCAACCTGGAAAAGAAATACTGATCGCGTCTGTCGACGGGCAGTGAGCAATGCGAAGGGCCGTGCAGATGTACGGTCCTTCGCGTTTGTCGGGTGCGTCGCTTAGGAGCGTGCAGCCGGCGAGTGGGTATGCCCGTCGCCGGGACTAGTGGTGCAGCGCTGTAGGTCCATACAGAGGGCATGACAGCGATCATTGCAGTGGCGATGTAGCGACCGCACCAGGCAACGTGCATTGCGCTCTGCGGGGCGCAGTGCGCAATGCACGCATACGCCTCCCCAGACTGCGCATCTCGCCTGCATCCGGCACAATGCCGCACGCATGCATGCCACGTCCGCGCCCGATTTCCGTCTGTACCCGTCCAACGCGCTGGATACCCTGGCCGCCTTGCTCGCCGAAGAACTGCGCCGGCCGGTGCCGGAACAACCGGTGTTGCAGCCGGAGGTGGTGCTGATTCCGCAGGTGGCGATGCGGCGCTGGCTGCAGTCCACGCTGGCGGCCGAGCACGGGGTGGCGGCGAATCTGGAATTCCTCACGCCCGGCGAATTCGTCGCGCGCGCGCTGGAGCGCAATCTCGGCCCGGCCGACGACGACCTGGACATGGCCACCACGCAGTGGCGCCTGTACCAGACCCTGCAAGGCGAGCTGGGCAGCGATGCGGCGTTGGCGCCGTTGGCCGGGTATCTGGCCGATGGCGATGCGCTCAAGCCGTGGGCGCTGGCCGGCGAGCTGGGCAGCGTGTTCGAGAAATACCAGGCCTGGCGGCGCGACTGGTTGCTGCGCTGGGAAAGCGGTGCCGACGCGGACGACCCGCAGGCGCGGCTGTGGCGCAGCATCGCCGGCGGGCGGCAGTACCGTGCGCGCCGCATCGGCCAGTATCTGGACCGTTATGCGCGCCCGGACGGCCCGCTGCCGCAGGGTTTGCCGAAGCGGTTGTTTGCCTTCGCCATCCTCAATGTGTCCCCGGACGTGCTGCGCGTGCTGGCCACGCAGGCGCGGGTGGGTACGCTGCATTTCTATCTGCCCACGCCCACGCAAGGCTATTGGGGCGATCTGCAGACGCTGTGGCAGCGCCGCCGCGAGGGCGGGGCGGTGGCGTTGTTCGCCGAGCAGGTGCAGGAAAACCCGTTGCTGCAGGCCTGGGGCGCGGCCGGGCGCGATTTCATGGCATTGGTCGGCGATTACGAAGTGGTGCACCCGCTGGCCGAGATCGCCGCCTACGCCGACCCGCTGGACGCCGGCCGTCGCACGCTGGCCGAGGGTGGCCTGGGCGACAGCCTGCTGCGGCGCATGCAGAGCGACCTGTTCCATCGCCACGCCCCGGCCGTGCCGCCCGTGTTGCCGGCGGTGAACCTGCACGACCCCAGCCTGCAGGTGCACGCCTGCCACACGCGGTTGCGCGAGCTGCAGGTGCTGCACGACCAACTGCGCGCGTTGCTGGACGATGCGCGCTTCGACCCGCCGCTGCAGCCGCGCGAGATCGCGGTGCTGTCGCCGGACATCGACCCGTACGTGCCGTATCTGGACGCGGTGTTCGGTGGCCATGGCAGCGATGACGGGCTGCCGTACGCACTGGCCGACGCCAGCCCGCTGGCCAGCGAGCCGTTGGCCGATGTGTTCCTCACCTTGCTGGGCCTGCCGATTTCGCGCTTTGGCCTGCACGAGATCCTGGACCTGCTGGCCAGTGCACCGATCGCCGAGGCCGCCGGGCTGGACGAAGCCGGGCTGGAGCGCCTGCGTGGCTGGCTGCACGGCGCCGGCGCGCGCTGGGGGCTGGATGCGGTGCACCGGCGCCAGCACCAGGCGCCTGGCGACGATGCCTACACCTGGCGCTTTGCGCTGGACCGCCTGCTGCTCGGCCATGCCAGCGGTGCCGAGGACGACATCGACGGCGTGGCGCCCTGGCCGCAGCTGGAAGGCAGCGCGCTGGCCGCGCTGGACACCTTGCTGCGGCTGCTGCGCGTGCTCGATCGCCACCAGGCCGCGCTGGCCGAGGCGATGACGCCGGTGCAGTGGCGCGAATGCCTGCTCGGCCTGCTGGAGGCGCTGATCCCGGCCGCCCCCTCGGCGCCGCGGGCGCAGCGCGCGCTGGAGCGGCTACGTACCTTGATCGACCAGTTCGCCCGCGACGCGGTGCGCGCCGAGTACGCCGGCAACGTGCCAGCCGAGGTGGTGCGTGCGCACTTTGCCGCGGTGCTGGGCGAGTCGGACACGCGCGCGCCGCTGCTCACCGGCGGCATCAGCTTCGGCCGCATGGTGCCGATGCGCCTGCTGCCGTTCCGCGCCATCTGCCTGCTGGGCATGAACGATGGCGACTTCCCGCGCCGCGACCCGGCTGCCGGGCTCAATCGCCTCACCGCCGAACTGGGCACCGAGCGCCGCCGCCATGGCGACCGCTCCACCCGCGAAGACGATCGCTTTTTGTTCCTGCAGTTGTTCGCCTCCGCGCAGGAGGTGTTCTATCTCAGCTATCTCGGTGCCGATGCGCGCGATGGCACGGTGCGCGAACCCTCGGTGCTGGTGAGCGAGCTGCTGGGCAGCGCCGCGCAGTACCACGCCGATCCAAAGGCGATCGATGCGCTGGTGGTGCGCCACCCGTTGCAGCCGTTCGCTGCCGCCGCGTTTGGTGCGGTGGGCGAAGACGGTGCCGACCCGCGCCGTTTCAGCTACCGCCGGCAATGGCGGCCGGCGGTAGACAGCCTGGCCGGGCAACGCCAGCCGCTGGCGCCGTGGGTGGCCGGTGCGTTGCCGGCCGACGCCAGCGTATTGCCGGCCAGTGTCTCGATCGACGACCTGCGCCGCCTGTTCGCCGACCCGGCCGGGCAGTTCCTGCGCCATCGCCTGGGCATGCGGCTGCCGGACCCGGCTGGCGAAGACAGCGACCTGGAGCCGCTGCTGGCGCCCACCCGCGGGCTGGAGCAGTACGGCTTGCAGCAGCAGGTGTTCGAAGCCGCCTTGGCGGGCGATGCCGACGGCCTGTACGAGCGCTTGCGTGCGCGCGCACTGCTGCCATCGGGCCCATTGGGGCGGCGCCAGCTCGATGAGCGCCTGCGTCAGCTGCGCCCGTATGCCGACGTATTTCGGCAGTGGCGTGGCGAGGCACCGGCGCAGTCGCAGCGGCTGCAGGTGGAGATCGACGGTACCAACGTCCACGGCCGCGTGCCCGGGTGGTATGCGAACGGGGTAGGGCGTGTGCAGGTGGGCGCGCTCAGCGGCCGCAGCGCGATTCGCGACGGCCTGGAATGGCTGCTGCTGCGCGCGGCCGGCGAGCGCGTGCCGTTCGTGCGTTTCTTCGAGCACGACGACAGCCTGGGCCCGCATCCGATCGACCCCGAGCCGCTGTCGCAGACGCAGGCACGCGCGGCCCTGGGCGAATTGCTGCAGCTGTACCGGCAAGGCCTGCAGACGCCGCTGGCGTTCGCGCCGTACAGCAGCTGGAAATACCACCAGGCCGCCCGCAACGACGAACTGGACAAGGCCATCAAGGACGCGCACGGCCAGTGGCAATCGAGTTTCGGCTGGAGCGAATCGCACAGCCCGGAGCTGCGCCTGGTCACCCGTGGCCGCGACCCGTTCGGTGATGCGCAGCAGTTCGTTGACTTCGCCCGCACCAGCCATCAGCTGTTCGCGCTGCTCGAAGACGGCAGCGCGCCGGCACCGCTGGATCCCGCGCGCGTGATCGAGAGCTGGCGCCAGTGGCGTGGCGCGCAGGACGACGCCGAATGAGCAACAGCCCCGTGACCGACCCATATCTGCACCTGCCGCTACACGGCGTGCGCCTGATCGAGGCCAGCGCCGGCACCGGCAAGACCTTCACCCTGGCCACGTTGTTTACGCGGCTGGTGGTGGAGCGGCAGCTGCGCATCGGCCAGATCCTGGCGGTGACCTTTACCGAAGCCGCCACCCAGGAGCTGCGCCGCCGCATCCGCGAGCGCCTGGCCCTGGCCGCCACCCTGGTCCCCGACGCCCGCGCAGGCGCGGCCGCAACCGAAGCGCAGACAACGCTGCTGCCCGACGCCTCATCGGCTGGTGTAGGAGCGGCCTTGGCCGCGACCGAACCCACCCAGACGCAGGCGAGCGATGCGCCATCGTCTGCGATCAACATGGTCCTGCCCGCGACCGCACCTAGCGATCACCTGTCGCACCCGCCAGCGCAGACACCCCCGCAACCACACGCCCCGGCCGCACCCGACGCCGTCCTCACCCGCGCCATCCTCACCGCACACCTGGCCACCGGCACGGAGACTCCCTCCGCGCTACGCCGCCGCTTGCAGCAGGCGGTGGAAGAAATCGACCTGGCGGCCATCTTCACCATCCACGGCTTTTGCGCGCGCGTGCTGCGCGAACACGCGCTGGAAAGCGGCCAGGCCTTTGCCGCGCCGCAACTGCTGGCCAACGACCGCGAACTGCTCGGCGAGGTGGCCGCCGACCTGTGGCGGCAGCGCGCCGCCGATGCCGCCATGGCCGCCGATCTGGTGGCGCTGTGGCCGGCCGGCCCCACCGCCCTGGCCAGCGACCTGCGCGCGCTGGTGCAGCAGCCCGAATTGCTGCCCGCTGTCGCCGCACCAACGCCGGACCCGCAGCCCGCGCGCCAGGCCGCCGCGCAGGCCGTGGTGGCCGCGTTGCGTGCGCATGGCGATACCGCCTACGACGCGGTGGCCGCCGCGTTCGAGCACAAGATCTTCGATGGCCGCCGCGCGCGCCGCCCCAGTTTCGACAAGGCCTTCGAGCAACTGTGGCAGGGCAGTGCCGAGGCGCATTGGGTGCTGGACGACGGCGGCCATCTGGACAAATTGCTGCCGCAGCGCCTGCGCGAATTCTGCAAGGACGGCGCGCACGACCGCGTGCCGTGCTCGCCGCTGTTCGACGCGCTCGCCGTGTGGCAACAGGCCGATGCAGTGGTGCGCCAGTGGGAAGGGCAGCGCCGCATCCGCCTGCTGCATGCGCTGCGCGACGATGCCGTGCTGCAGCTGGCGCAGCGCAAGCGCCAGCGCCGCGTGCAAACCTACGACGACCTGGTCGATGGCGTCGCTCGCGCATTGCAGGGCCCGCAGGCCGAAGCGCTGGTGCAGCGGCTGCGCGCGCAATACGCCATTGCGCTGGTGGACGAATTCCAGGACACCGACGACCGCCAGTGGCAGATCTTCTCGCGCGTGTTCGGGCCTGAGCACGGTGCCTCCGGCGCGGCATTCGCGCCGGACGATGATGCGGATTTCGACAACGCTGCCGGCACCCCGCCGCCGCGCCTGCTCGCCTTGATCGGCGACCCCAAGCAGGCCATCTACGGCTTCCGCGGTGGCGACGTGCAGACCTATCTGGCTGCGGCCACCACCGCACAACGCGCGCCGCCGCTGGAGCACAACTTCCGCTCGCGCCCCGGCGTGCTGGCGGCCATCGACGCGCTGTACGCGCAGGCTGGCTATGCCGAGGCCTTCCTCACCGAGGGCATCGCGTTTCATCCGGTGCAGCCGGGTACCAAACGCAGCGACGCCGATCTGCAGCGCGATGACGCCGCGGCCCCGGCACTGACGCTGTGGCGCGCGCCTGCGCCGCCACCGCCCGCGAAAGGCAAACCCAAACCCTGGAGCGCCGGCCGCGCGCGCGAGCTGTGCACCGCTGCCTGCGTGGCGGCCATCCGCGGTTGGCTGGCCGGTGGCCGCGACGGCAGCGCCAGCATCAACGGCCGCCCGGTGCAGGCCGGCGACATCGCGGTGCTGGTGCGTAGTCATGGCGAGGCCACGCGCATCCAGCAAGCGCTGGGCGCGGTGGGCATTCCTGCGGTGGCGGCCGGCAAGCAGAGCCTGTTCGCCACCGACGAAGCACTGGAACTGCTCGCCTTGCTGCAGGCCTTGCTCGACCCGGGCGACGACAGCCGCCTGCGTGCCGCGCTGGCCACCGTGCTGATCGGCGAAGACGCCGCCGCCATTGCCGCCCTCGAACACGACGGCGAGCGTCATCGCCGCTGGCAGCAGCAGGCGCTGGACTGGCGCGAACGCTGGCAGCGCGGCGGCCCGTTGGCCCTGGTCGGCGATCTGGGGGCCACGCATGGGCAACGCCTGCTGGCCCTGGTCGATGGCGAACGCCGTCTCACCAACTACCTGCAACTGGCCGAGCTGCTGCAGGAAGCCGACACCCGCGCGCTCGGCCCGCACGGCCTGGTCGACTGGCTGGCACGCCGCATCGCCAATGCCGACGACAATGACGAGACCCAGCAGCTGCGGCTGGAATCGGACGCGCGCCGCGTGCAGATCGTCACCCTGCACAAGAGCAAGGGCCTGGAATACCCCCTGGTGTTCCTGCCGTACATCGGCATTGGCCGTGCCGATAAAAGCCCGGGCCGCCATTGCGTGGTGCACGCGCCACCGCATGGCCGCCAGCTGCACTGGAACACCTCCAAATGGAGCGCCGACGACACCGCCAGCTGGAGCACCGCCGAGACGGCGTGGAAGCACGAACAGCGCGCCGAAGACGCGCGCCTGCTCTACGTCGGCCTGACCCGCGCCGAGCACGCGCTGTGGATCGCCACCGGTGCTTTCCACCAGCACGAGCGCACCGCGCTGGCGCCGATGCTGCGCGACCCGGCCGCACTGCAGGCCAGCGCCGGTGCAGGGGTGATCGCCCTCGACGACACCGCGCCGCCGGCCACGCTGCCGCGCCTGCCCGCCGACGACGCGGTGCAGGTGCCCGCCGCGCGGCTGGCGCAGCGCCACGTGGTGCCGGACTGGTGGGTCTACAGCTTCACCCAGCTGGCCAATGCCGACGCCGGCAGCGACCCGATGGCCAGCGCCACGCTCGCCAGCAGTGGCGGCAGCGACGAACCGCCGGCCAGCGAGCCGGTGAGCGCGCCCGCCGAGGTGGAGGCGTTCGACCCCCGCTTTGCTGGCAACCGCTTCGGCGTGGCCATGCACGATGTGTTCGAACGCTGCGACTTCGCCGCCTGGCGCAACTGGTGCCCCGGCCAGCCCGCGCCCGAGGGCCAGGCCGCCGCCATTCTCGAAGCGCTGCAACGCGGCGGCTACGCCCAGGACGAACTGGACGACGGCCTGGCCATGCTCACCCGCCTGGTCGGCCACACCCTCACCGTGACCCTGCCCGAGGGCACCTGCCTGGCCGCGGTGCCCGAGCCGCAGCGCCGCAACGAGATGGAATTCCACTTCGCCATGCGGCCCACCCGCGTGGACGCCCTGCTGGCGCTGCTGCACCGCTTTGGCGTGGTCACCGAGCGCCAGGCCTTCGGCGCGCGCCAACGCCTGGAAGGCCTGATGACCGGCCTGATCGACCTCACCTACTGCGCGGACGGGCGCTGGTACGTGCTCGACTACAAATCCAACCGCCTGCCGGCCTACGACCCCGACGCCCTGGCGCGGGCCATGGCGCACAGCGAGTACGAACTGCAGGCGCTGATCTACACCATCGCCTTGCACCGTTGGCTGCGCTTCCGCCTGGGTGCCAGCTACGACTACGCCCGCGACTTCGGCGGCGTGCGCTACCTGTTCTGCCGCGGCCTGGACGCGGCCCGTAACCCCGCCGCCGACTCCAGCTCCATCCTCGGTTCCGGTTCCGGTTCCGGTTCCGACTCCGACTCCGACTCCGTCAACGGCGCCAGCTCCGTCTCCGGTTCCGACCCCGCCAGCGACGCCATGTCCGATACGCCTGCACCCAATACGCCTGTGCCTGGCATTTACGCCTGGCGCTTCGATCCGGCGCTGGTCCAAGCCCTGGACGCCCTGTTCGCCGGCAATCCCACCGAGCCTCTTTCCAGTGACGCCTTAAAGCCCCTCTCCCCTCGGGAGAGGGGTTGGGGTGAGGGTACGTCCACCACGGGAACGCCCACCCCATGAACCACCCAAACCTCCTAACCGCCCTCAACCAGGCCGGCGCCCTACGCACGCTAGATCTGGCCTTCGCCCAGAGCCTGCAACGCCTGGCCCCGGACACCGACCCCCAGGTGTTGGCCGGCGCCGCACTCGCCTCACTGGCCGTCACCAGCGGCCACGCAGGGCTGGATCCCACCCGCGCCGCCATGCTGCTGGATGCGCGCGAGGGGCCATCGCCCGCGCTCCCGGACCCAACCGACTGGCAACGCACCCTGGCCGCCTCGCGCTGGGTCGACCAACCGAATCCGCAAGAGCCGGCCGCCGCCGACTGCCCGCTAGTCCTCGAACACGGCCTGCTCTACCTGCGCCGCTACCGCGAGTACGAACGCCGCTTGGCACTAGGTCTGCAACGCATCGCCGCCCATTCGCCGCCGCCCTTCGCCGCCGCCACGCTAGCCCCGCTGTTCGAGCAGTTATTCCCCCAGGCTTCCCCTCTCCCCCAGGGAGAGGGTGCCCGAAGGGCGGGTGAGGGTACGGGCCTGCCCGAGCCATCCATCTACCAAGACGGCACGAACCCACCCGAGCCATCCCACCACCAAGACCACCAAGCCCAAGCCGCCGCCCTCGCCCTACGCCGCACCCTGCTGCTGGTCACCGGCGGCCCCGGCACCGGCAAGACCACCACCATCGCCCGCCTGCTGTTGCTGCGCATCGCCCAAGCACACGCATCCAACACCCCGGCCCCGCGCATCGCCCTGGCCGCACCCACCGGCCGCGCCGCCGAGCGCATGGCCGAAAGCCTGCGCGCCGCCGTCGCGCGCGCCATCGCCAACGGCATCGACCCGGCCCTGGCCGACGCCCTGCCCACCGGTGCCAGCACCCTGCATCGCCTGCTCGGCGTCATCCCGGACTCCCCGCAGTTCCGCCACACCGCCGACAACCCGTTGCCATTCGACCTGATCGTCGTCGACGAGGCTTCCATGGTCGACCTGCCGCTGATGTGCAAGCTGGTCGAAGCCGTGGCCGACGGCACCCAGCTGATCCTGCTCGGCGACGCCGACCAGCTACCCTCGGTGGAAGCCGGCGACGTGCTCGCCGCCATCCTGCAGGCCGCCGGCCCCGGCGATACCCTGCAGCCGCAAGACGCCGACGCGCTGCAACCGCTGCTCGGCAGCGCCCCCCCTGGCAGCACGCCTGCCAGCATCCAGACCGGCGGCCACACCATCAGCCACACCCACACCGGCGGCCTCGCAGGCCACCGCGTCCACCTGCTACGCGGCTACCGCCAAGCAGACAACTTTGCACTCACCCCGTTGGCCGACGCCATTCGCACCAGCGACGCCGACACCGCCCTGGCCCTGCTACGCAGCGGCGAACTGGCCGGCGTGCACTTCCACGAAGACGGCGAGGACCCGCTGGCCCTGGGCCGCGACGCACTGCTCGCGCACTGGCGCGCGCTGGCTGATGCACACGACCCCGCCGCCGCCCTGCGCGATGCCGCGCGCCTGCGCCTGCTCACCGCCGTACGCGCCGGCCCGCAAGGTGCGCGCGGCCTCAACGCCCGCATCGAACAACTGCTGGCCGAATCCGGCTCCGGCGCCCGCCGCCTCGGCAGCGCCTCGCCCTGGTTCCAGGGCCGCCTGCTGCTGATCACCGAAAACAGCTACCGCCACGGCCTGTTCAACGGCGACGTCGGCATCTGCCTGCGCAGCGAAGCGAGTCCCTTTTCGGAGCGAAGCGACACAAACGCTCCCTCGGAGCGCAGCGACGCGAGCACCGTTACAGCGCGTAGCGACGCAGCTGCGTCTTCCGGCCCAAGCCACAGCATCGGCACCGCAAATCGCGCCGACCCCGTCGCCGAACGCCGTGCCCAAGGCCCGTTGGTCGCCTGGTTCGAAGGCGACGGCGACAGCCAGGTACGCGGCTTCCACCCCGCCGCCTTGCCCGCCCACGAAAGCGCTTTCGCCATGACCGTGCATAAAGCCCAGGGCAGCGAATTCGACACCGTCTGGCTGCAATTGCCCACCCGCGACGCCCGCGTGCTCAGCCGCGAACTGCTCTACACCGGCATCACCCGCGCCCGCCGCGCCCTGCACCTGGCCGGCAGCGAGGCAGCTCTGCGCGCAGCGCTCGCACGGCACGCCGCGCGTATCTCCGGCCTGGCGTGGCGGTTGGGTGGGGAGCAGATGCAGCCGGCACCCGTTGAGCAAACAGCAGAACCACCCACTGTCACGCCTGTGCAGGGGTCGTTGTTCTGATGGACGCGAGCCGGCGCAATGGCGGCAGGGAAAAGTGTTCTCAGGCAAAGAGCTGTAGCAAAAGGCAGTTATTCGAAACTTTCGAATAACTGCCGCCGACAGCAATAGCTGCGACACCAATCATTAAAATCGCGGCGATCATTGCCACTGAGCAAGAGGCATCTGTCCATGACAGTCCTACCCAACATCCACCCCGGCGAAATCCTGCTTGAGGAGTTCCTCGAGCCGATGGGCATCAGCCAGAACGCACTGGCGCGGGCCACCGATGTACCGCCGCGCCGCATCAACGAGATCGTGCTGGGCAAGCGTGGCATCACCGCCGACACCGCCGTGCGTCTGGCTGCAGCGTTCGGCACGACCGAGCGCTGCTGGCTGGGCCTGCAAGCCGATTACGAGCTCGAAGAGGCGCACCGCGCGCTGGGCGATCTGCCGTCACGGATCAAGCGGCTGGCGGCTTGAGGGGAGGGGGTCTCGCACGTCACGCTGACAACGGAGCACGCCCAGTGACCTGTAAGGCCTGTCGATGGCGTAGCAGCGCGTGAGCGTGCACAGGCAGGAACGCGCACACTGATGCCTGGTGTCACCCTAAACGCGAGGTCAGGCGATCCACCTGACCTCGTCTGCCAGGTAGCAGGCCGGGCGGCTTACTTGCCCTTCTTTTCCTGCTTGGCCGCGCGCTTTTCCTTCAGCGTCTTGGCCGGCTCTTTCTTCTGGCTCTTTTTCTGGTCCATCCCCTTGCTCATGACACCCTCGTAGTTGCTGGATTGATCGGTCGGGCAGCGCCATGACCCTGGCGTGCCTGCGCACTGTAAGGCTTGCGCGCGCTGGATGGCAGGGGAGAGCAGGCGGAGCGACGGGCGGTGGGCCATGCTTGGCGTTTCCTCAAGGGGCAGGCGCCGGCCGATCGGCGCGGCCGGCAACCCCACGAACGCAAAAACGCCCGCGTGCGACGGTCAAGGTCTGCACGCGGGCGCTGGCGACAGCGGCGGCCTTACTTGGTCGGCACGCGCTGGTACTGCTCGCCGCCGGTATTGAGGTGGCCGTTGGCCTCATCGATGGCGAAGTTCACCGTTTCGCCATCGTTGCTGACCTGCAGCGCCCCGTCCTTGTAGACCGCCGGGTAGCTCTCGGTCTTGGGGGTGCGGCTGAAGAACTTCGGCGTGGTGCTGCGGACCATGAAGGTCTCGCCATTGCGCTCGATGTCCATCGTCTCTTCCTGCGTCTGCACGTTGACCCAGTGGCCGACGAACTTCTCGCCCTCCACCTTGGCGCAACCGCTCACCAGCAATGCCGCGGCCAGCGCGGTGCCCATCCACTTCATCATCGTGTGTTCTCCCGTTGAGGCTGGGGCGAGGATGGCGGGTTGGGGATGTACGGGAGGTCAAGGCCGCACAATGGTAGGCCGAATATGAGCGCCCCTCATACCCTGAAAAAACACAACCTCACCGCGTTACCCGCTACTTCCTTGCGCGCACAGAAAAAGGCTGGAAGATCACCAAACAGCTTGAGCTATGGGTAAGCTGAGGTCGTCTTGCGGCCCCGCCAAGGGGGGCTTTCAGATGCCTCCGCCATGAAGTAAGGAGAAATAATGAGTATGGGCGCCTATCACCTGAATCCATATCTCGCCTTTGCTGCAGTGATTTGTGTCTCGACGGCGGGATGTACTTCGCCTGCGCAGGCAGTTGCGTCGCAGCGCGAGCATCCGAGTCAGCACAAGGAGCAAGCTCCGGTCGCTTGTCCCTCGAAGGATTTCAACACGTTTCTTCAGCGATATGCCGATGTTGCCAATGACGACGCACGTCGCCGTTTCACTAACGACCCGTTGGAGTACGAGGTTCCGACTCATACGGTTGAAGAAGAAACTGAGTCATCACCAGATACGCATATCTCCAAGCGAACCGGCCCCTCTCGCCTTGAATTATTCCCCTACCGGTACTTCAAGGATGCGAAAGTATTCGATCAACTAGCCGCAGGAAGAAGCAAGCCTGAGCCAAAAAGTGAGGTTGGCTCTCATGTCTCCGTAGAGCTGACGGCTAACGAAGGTCGTAAAGTAAATTTCGGTATGGAATACGAAGTAGATACATACGTATTCGAGAAGCGTCAGGGCTGTTGGTACCTGACACGGGCGATTAATCTCAGGGACTGACAAGGAGTTGGGAGATGGCAGCACAGGATGTTAAACAGCAGACCCCCTATCGCGTCATTCAACTTGAGTGGGATGCGGAAAAAGGTGAGCGCAACGAGGCTGTCGGAAACTTCGACGAGTTAGTTACGCACCATCCCAAAAGCAACAGTGATGCTCATCTGGTCGACGGCAAAGTCGTGGGCGGTCAAGCAGGTCGGACGCTGGGAGTGGTTGGTGGCGAAATCCAGGAGATCGAAGTCTCCAAGGCAGGTAAGGACTATGGCCTTCGTCCTGATCAGGTATTGTTGAAGAAGGACTTCATGCTTGAGGATTCCAGGTTGCCTTCTGGGCCTTCTTCAAGGTCGCTGGATGTTCCGTCGCCCGTTGCCGGCGTTGTTGGTACGGTCAATACGTCAAAGGGGTTGGTAGATGTGCTGGATCGGGAAGGTGGTGATGTCATCCTCCGTGTCCGGCATATGTCGCCACTCCACGTAAAGGCTGGCGATCAGGTCGAGTACGGCCAGGCGTTAGGCGTGCAAGGCAAGCAGGCAACAGGAGCAATTCACGTGCATATGGAGGTGGACAGTCGCTACTACCAACACTACGAGAACTATGTAGGCGATCTGGTCAGCGGTCGCCTGTCCATCGATGCAGAAAGGCGCGATCGTGGCATTGAACCCAGGCCGTTCGTGGATGACGGAACAATCCGCATCGGTGGATCGTCCGAGATGGTTCAAAAGGTGCAGCAAACCTTGAATGCGGAAGGCTATCGCGGCGCAGACAATCAGCCACTTCAGGAGGATGGTGTCTACCGCCTGTCGATGCAGGCAGCAGTGATCAACTACCAGCAGGCGCACGGCCTCTCTCAAACAGGTGACATCGACCCCGCGACATTGCAGCAGATTGCTCCGCGTACCTTCCCGCCCGAGCTGAATCGGGAAGATCACAACGCCACGCCAACCTATCGCAATCTCCAGGGCGCCGTGCCCTCGCAAGACCCACTACATCGTCAGGCCGAAGAGGACGTGCGCCGCCTGGAGCAGAGCCTTGGCCGCGACTATGACGACAATAGTGCCCGGCTGGCGGCCAGCAGCGCCCACTTGGCCAAAGCGAACGGACTAACGCAGATCGACCATGTAGTGTTGAGCAATCAAACAGCTGCCGTGGGGAAGGGCGAGAACGTGTTTGTGGTCCAGGGCGCATTGGATAACCCCGCTCATCTGATGGCGCACATGAAGACGAGCGATGCTATCGCTCAGCCTGTAGAGCAATCTCTTTCGCAGCTGCAGACGCTGAGCGAAACGCAGCGGCAGCAACAGGCCCAGCAGCAAAGCCAGCAGCAGGATCAACAACAACTGAGTGCGCCCCAACATCGAATGGTCTGAGCAGCTGAAGATTCTCTTTGGCAGCTTCCAATCAGTGGCCGACGAGCTTCTCGACCGCCACCTTGGAGCAATCGCTCACCAGCAGTGCGGCGGCCAGCGCGGTGCCCATCTACTTCATTATCGTGTGTTCTCCAGTTGAGGCTGCGCTGAGGATGGCGGGTGGGGGATGTCTGGGAGGTCAAGGTTTCTTTGCGACGCGGACTCGAATAACAAGAGTCGCTCACGCAGTCAAAAAGTTGACCAAGCCCACAACGTCTTAATTTCTTGCCAGATTCACCTTAGTGACCAAATCATTCAACGCAACACCGAAGTTTTTATGATCACCCGCGCTGTTCTCGTACTGAATAAAATTTAAATTCAAGCTTGATCCAACTACCTTTAAAACATCAGGGTGCAGGGATCCTTTGCTAATCATGAAGTAATGACTCCCACCAATGGCGTGCTTATATCGATAGTCTTCGAGAAGTAGCCTAGTCGCCCCTGAAAAACCCCCAATCACCCAACGCCCGCAAGGCCTTGATGTCTGCAGTGGCGTGCCAGAACTACCAGTTTTCGCTACGCTGAAGGCTGGTTTCTGGCAATTTCCACTCATGCATACACGCCGTCCTGCTGCCGAGCACATGCCTGCCGAGGAGTTGTTTCGTTCGCGCCTGGAGAACCAGATCGATCTGCGGCATCCGCTGGCGCAGCTGAGCCAACGGATGCCGTGGACGGCGTTGGAGCAAGCACTTTCATCGCGCTTGCCGGCCACCCAGGCTGGTGGCGGTCGGCCGGCATTGCCGGTGCGGCTGATCGCCGGTTTGCTCTACCTCAAACACGCCTACGACCTGTCCGATGAGGCGGTGTGCGAGCGTTGGCTGGAAAATCCGTATTGGCAGTTTTTCACTGGCGAGGTCGTGTTCCAGACGCGCTTGCCGTGCGATGCCAGCTCGCTGACGCGCTGGCGTCAGCGGCTTGACGAAGCGGGGATGGAAGAGTTGCTGGCACACACCATCAACGCTGCACATGCCATGCAGGCGGTGGACGCACGCGAGTTGTCGCGGGTGATCGTGGACACCACGGTGCAGGAAAAGGCGATTGCCTATCCGACCGATAGTCGGTTGCTGGAGGTGGCACGCAAGAAACTGGTGCTGCTGGCCAAGCGTTACGGCATCGGGTTGCGGCAGAGCTACGCACGGCAAGGTCCGGCCCTGAGCCGCAAGGCGGGCCGCTATGCGCATGCACGCCAGTTCAAGCGCATGCAGCGCGTGCTGCGACGTCAACGCACGGTCTTGGGGCGGGTGTTGCGCGATATCGCGCGCAAGCTGGACCAGGTGGAACCCGGCGTGCGCGAGCGCATCGCGGTCTGGCTGGAACGTGCGCAACGGCTGTACACGCAGCGTCCGAAGGACAAACAAAAACTGTACGCATTGCATGCCCCGGAAGTGGAATGCATCGGTAAGGGCAAGGCGCGTCAAGCGTACGAATTCGGCGTCAAGGTCGGCATTGCGGTCACCGCCTGCAAGGGATTGGTCGTGGGTGCGCGTAGCTTCCCGGGCAACCCGTACGACGGCGACACCTTGGCCGAGCAGCTGGAGCAGACACGCGGGTTGCTGCAGGATCTGAGCGTAGAACCGACGGTGGCGATCGTGGACCTGGGCTATCGCGGGCGCGAGGTCGATGGCGTGCAGGTGCTCCATCGTGGCAAGGCCAAGACGCTGACGCGACGGCAATGGCGCTGGATCAAACGACGGCAGGCGGTGGAACCGGTGATCGGACATCTGAAAGACGACTGCAGGTTGCGTCGCTGCAGGCTGAAAGGTGCACAAGGCGATGCGCTGCACGTACTCGGCTGCGCCGCCGGCTACAACCTGCGCTGGCTGCTGCGCTGGATCGCGTTTTTGCGTGCCTGGATGCGGGCGATGGGATGGCCATCCTTTAGCGCCGTGCCGCTGTCGCCGATGACACTTGGTGCTTGAAGGGGGTTTTTCAGGGGCGACTAGCCTAATGTCAGGATCGTCCAGTCCGCAGCCTAAAAAAAGAAATGTATGGGTACAAAGGAGCGCTCTAACTAAATCATAGACGGCGCTGGACTGAGAGCGAGCCTTTGCATAATCGCTTGCCGTAAAAATAAGCTTATCTGGGGTAGTTATGCTTCCGTGTAGCTTTACAACCACAGGATATTTGGACCTTAAAGCTTCTGCAACGTCGTCATCGTAATATTCTTTAACTAGAATAGTGTTTCCAGTTTCTTTTTTTACATAAGTATCATAAATTGCGTCAAAATTTGGAGTAATTGTAAATCTAGCGTCTAGCTGAAGAAGGTGCTTGTGTACTTCTGACGCAGAAAACCCTGGGTCGTGGAAGCTTTCGCGTAGCAACTGTTTAAATTTATCCCTTCCCATCTCTTCGCGAATCACATCGCAAGCTAATAGAAGATTGCTCTGTTGAACAAGCTCCTTTAGGCTAGGTTGCAGCCTTTTGGGAATTTTCTTTATTGCTTTTTCTAAGAAAAATTTCCAAGTAGGAGGGCGAGTTTTATTATCGGTTCCAAGGGAATTGGCAGATACCCCTGATCCAAAAAAAATTACTACCCGACGAAGTGATATCTCCTCAACCAAATCCCTTGGCCAATCTATCACTTTCACATCAATTTCCTTTGGAATTCATGTTGGCCTCGATTTTGTCAACTATTCCGGATATTACGCTGTCAAACTGCCTCACTTTGTCGAAATGAGCTCCGACCACCCCATCTGCTTTCTTGAGCGCAAATATCGGCACGGTCGCAGTTTGTGCCATAGGGACTAGGCTTTGAAAGTAAGGAATTTCTCCGAGTTTGTAATTTAGCTTCTGACCTTTGTTAAGAGGTAATATCAGGTGTTTGCTAACAAGTGGATCTATTTTCTTAATTATTTTTTCATATGCTGAAACCGGCTGTTTCTTTCCATCGACAGTTTTCGCAGTGTACTGCTGAGTTACGTAGCCTAAAAAGCTTACTCCAAGTTCGCTCAGCGCATCGCCAGACTCCACTTTGAAAGACGTCCCCTGATCCTCTTTGAAGCTTACCAGTCCTCTTTCTATCCCCTTGGTCCAGTTTTTTAGAGCTACTTCAATATTTTGAAGACCTCTCAGGCTAAAGATGTCAGATGACATGGGGAGGATGAAGTGGTCGCTTGATAAAAGAACCGTTCTATTGATCGCTCCCAACGAAGGACCCATGTCGAAAAAAACCAAATCGTATCCGTCTGATCTTGCCCATGAAATAAGGTTTCTGAAGAAAAAGGTAGTTCTAAGTCCCCGTTCATCTCCAGCAATTGCGTCAAGCCAGTCCTTTGCTAGAAAATCTTCCGCTAGAGAAAACTTAGGGTCGCCGGGAACTATGTCTACGTTAAAACCATCGCTTCGTAGAACCGGTGGTATGCCGTAGCCCTTCGACTTCTTAAGGCTGGCTATAAGCGAATTTATTGTCGCGCTATCGGAGGAGGAGGATGCGTAAAGCTTGTCTAAGACCTTTTCCTTAATCATGTATGCAGTCGCATTACACTGAGGGTCCGCATCAACAACTAGAACTTTTTTGCCTCGCTTGATTGAGAAATAAGCTGCGAGGTTACACAAAAGCGTTGTCTTCCCCACTCCGCCCTTGTTGTTGAAAACACAGATGGTTCGCATTCTTTGTTTTTCCTAGGTGGGGACTTTATGCCCCGAAGCATAAAAAATATAGTGGATCAGTAAGGATAAAGGAAGGAGGCGGTGTACTTTAGCGCGGTGACATGGCGCGGCGGAAGCAACAGGCTGGTAACACGACCAACTCGACACGCGGCTGATTTTTTTAAAAACGGGGTCAGTTTCACTCACGCAGTTCCTCTGCACTTCGGGAACTGGCTGCAACCTAGGAAGTTCTCGCCGGTGCGTCGGTTCCTTCTCTGCACAAGTGCGCTGCGGCAGCATGCGCAGCTTGGGGTAGCGACTGTTGCGGAGGCAGTGGACTCAGCTGAGGCAAAGACTAGAGACAGGGTCAGGTTCTAAGGTATCCCCACGTTTTACACCGTAAGCGTCATCTGCTCGCGCACTGCCGCAGGCAGTGCGCGCAAGCGCCCTATCCACCGTGAGACGGGTTCCATCGGCCACTGCCTGACCAGCGCTTCTCGGCCGATGCGTAGCGTGGAGTAAAGCTTGCGTGTGCTGTTGCGAGGAGACAGCCACTGGGCGATACCGGTCGCTTCGCATCCCAGCCCCGCCAACCAGCTGGCGAATGCAGCCAACGTATTGATCAGCAGCAGGATCTGCAGTCGCTCGCCGCGTCGGGTCAAACTGTCTTCCAGCGCCTGGCCGTAGCGATGTGATTTCAGATCGCGAAATGCAAGCTCGATCTGCATCCGTCGTGCGTACACATTGACCAACTGCTTTGCGCTGGGCGCCTGCAGCTGCGGGGATGCAACGATGAGCCAAGGCTCGCGCTCGCGCGCTGCGGCCTTCAGACTCGATGACGCACGCGAGACTTTGGCGGGTGAGCGGCGATTGCACTGTTTGCGCCCTTGCCGTGCCTTGGCGTAAATCACCAACCTGCAATCGAGTGGATCGCTGCGATTGGCCTGCATCGGCGGTAACTCGCATGCACGATTGGACGCCAACACATGCAGTTTCCGGCTGTCGATCCACTGATCTGCTTCATCCCGCACGTCCTGCGGCTTGACTTGCGTGCGCCCGCGCAGTCGCCCAACCCAACACCAGCCCATGGCCGATACAGCGCGGAACCACGGTGTCCGGAAGCCGGCGTCAGTGACCAGGATCGGGCGAACATCGTCCGGAACCAGTGCCCTCAGTTGTTGCAAGAAGCGTCTTTCTGCACCAGGCGATCCCTGCTGCTTTCCTGGCACTACCATGTCCAGCAAGGTAAGCGTGCGGCCGCCCACCGGCACCGCTGCGCGCAGCAGACACCACGATTTGTCTGGCTTCAGATCGCTCCAGTCGATGACGATTACCGGCTGCGCGCCGCGCAGCAGCCAGTGCGCCATCTCGTGGTCGATCACTGATCGCTCGACCTGCAAATTGCGATTACTCAACAGGCGATCAACTGCCTTGAGCGGCGCGCGCACCCGCAGTGCGCTCGGCCACGAACGTGCGATGTCCATCAGTGTCAGCCTGCGTCCGTGCAACAACGCCTCGACCGCATGCAGCAACGCGCGTTCGCGCAACGCATGCATCCCGGACAGTGAGTTGGGCAGGCACTTCTGCAATACTTCGCTGGCGCGCATGGTCGTCAACCTTCTCTGGCTTAGTCACCTTGAAGATTGCGCCATGCGCGCACTTTCTTCCAGGCAATTACGTCGCAAGTGATTGATTTGCCAGGAGGAAATGTGGGGAAACCTCAGGGTCAGGTTCACTTACGCAGTTCCTCTGCATTTCGGGAACTGGCTGCAGCCAAGAAAGTTCTCGCGCGTGCGCCGGTTCCTTCTCTGTACAAGCTTGCTTCCGCAACGCGGGCAACTTGGTGTGGCGATTGTTGCGGAGGCAGTCGACTCAGTTGAAGCAAAGACAGGGTCGATGCGTACTGGTGCCGACGTCGACTGCGCTGTGGCTTGCTGTTGCACTGCTCGGATCATGTCCAACAACTGTTCGCCACCGATCAATTCAATCGGCTTGCCTTCAGCGAAGCGCTCGGCGTCCTTAGTGTAGGTTCCGATGCAGGCGATCTTCACTGCGTGCGCGTGGTGATGGGCGAGCAAGCCGAACATTTCTCGCACGATGCTGACGCCAACCTGCTGGCGCTTCCACTGTTTGCATTGCACTAGCGTGCGGCGGCCGTCCTTGCGCAGGATCAGGTCGATGCCGCCGTCTGCGCCGCCCAGGCCGGTTTCTTCGACGCTGTAGCCCTGGCGGCGAAAGGCTTCGCCCACCAATAGTTCGAACTGGCGCCAGCCGCCGGCGGCTAGGCTATCCAGGCTTGTGCGTGTTTCCAGAAAGCGTCGCCGACTGCGTGCGCCCAGATAGGAGAACAGCGCGGCGAGCCAGCAGATGCCGAGTAGCATCCACGCCAGTGGTCCAAACATCGCCGTTGATTGCTGTGCAATGCCCTGCGACAGCATTCCGCCGTGGTGAGAAAACCACCAGCCAATGCCGTAGTGCATGCCCAGATACGCAACGATTCCCCCAACAACGCCCACCGGCCACGGCAACGTAGCCAACGCTTCAAACCCGCTCTGTTTCTTTCTGCGTCCCATGCAAGAACCCCCGTTCCAGCTTTGACCATAGCCGCTGCGGCGGGTTTTGTCAGCACACCATCGGTGCTGATGCGCGCAATGTCCCATCTGCTATCGGCGCGAGGTTTTGAGCCGACACGAGCCCGATCTTCGCGCTACAGCTTGAGCTCGCTTGCGCGTGCATCGGCTTACTCGCACGCGCATGAGCATCGATGCCCTCAACCAGGCCGCATCAGAGTGCTGTGTGGGTTCAATCGCGTGTGTCATGGAAAGCGCTCGAACGTCGCGTGACGTTGGCGAGGCGCGGCACAGTTGCAGATGGCGTCGTTGCGGCAAGGTACGATTCCCGCCTACTTGCTTGAGTGCGCTTTCGCCGCCGCCATGTCCGTTCCACGCCCCATCCGCGATGGCATTCCCGCCAGCCAGTTCCAACTTCCCGCTGGCCCCTGGCAGACGGTGTTTGAGGCGCTATGCGCGTGCTTTCCGGGCGTGGATGGCGCCACGTGGCTTGATCGCTTCGCGCGCGGGCGTGTGCTGGATGCGCAGCAGCAGGCGCTGGAGGTTTCTGCGCCCTATCGGCTGGGCGCGGAGATCTACTATTTCCGCGAGGTGGCGGATGAGCCCACCATCTCGGCGGTAGAGACGGTGGTGCATGCCGACGGGCAGATTGTGGTTGCCTGCAAGCCGCACTTCCTGCCGGTCGTCCCCGCAGGTGCGTATGTACGCGAGACCTTGCTGGCCCGGCTGGTGCGGCGCTTCGACAATCCATCGCTGGTGCCACTGCACCGCATCGACCGCGATACCGCCGGGCTGGTGCTGTTCTCAGCTAATCCGGCAACACGCGGGATTTACCAGGCGTTGTTTCGTGAGCGACGCATCCACAAACACTATCTGGCGGTGGCACCGCCGCTACCGGCGCTGACGTTTCCATACGTGCATCGCAGCCGGCTGGAGCCGGGCGAGCCGTTCTTCCGCATGCGCGAGGGCGTGGGCGAGCCGAACAGCGAGACGGTGATCGATGTGGTCGCGCGCGGCGCAGACATGTGGACCTATCGGCTGGAGCCGGTCACCGGGCGCAAGCACCAGTTGCGCGTGCATATGGCCGCCCTGGGCGTGCCGATCCTGCATGACCGTTTCTATCCAGAGCTGGAAGATCAGCGGCCCGATGATCCGGAACGGCCACTGCAGTTGTTCGCACACATGTTGGCGTTCGATGACCCGATCACGGGTGAGCCTAGGCGCTTTACGGCGACGGTCGGGCCGAACAGACAGAAGTGAAGCAATACGCGATGCTATGGCGGATTACTTTAGTTCCTTCTCGAACTCGGTAACGAACTTGGTCAGTGAGGTTCCGCAGGCATTGCAGAAGTCCCGCAACTGAAGAAGATCCATCCGGCGACTGCCGCGCTCAACGTCACTTACATACGACTGCGGGCGCTCCAGCGCAGTGCTCAGGGCCACCTGCGTTAGCCCGGCGGAGAGGCGAAGCTCGCGCAGTTGCTGCAGCAAGATGTCGTAATGATCTTTATGGATTGACTTGATTGGCATGGCGGCAACGTTGATAGGCCGCACTAAAGCTATATCCCCTTTTCAAATATCTGAAAAAGGGATAAATTTAGGTGGCGGATATCTCGTCCGCTTACGTCGAGGACGCACGCCATGACTGCTTCGAAAGCCCTTTCGACTACCGCTCGGCGACGCGCCACGCCAGCGGCCAAGCTGCAAATGCACGAAGAGCCCTTCACCATCGGCGTAACCATCGAGCAGATCGACCAGTTCCATACGCTGCTGCGCACGATCACTGCGCAGAGCGACATGGTGGCGGTGTGCAGCGGCAAGCCGCTGGACGCCACCAGTCTGTCGGTTCTGGGCGAGAGCATCTTCAATGCCGCCCGCGCGGTACGCGGTGTGGTCGACGAGATTTACGAGCAGCGGCTGGGCGGTGACGGTGTTGCCCCGGTGTCGCACGCAATGCAGCGCCAGGCGTAAGTCTTCCCTCCGCGCCGCACCTATGATCGCGCCCACGCTCCTGCTGCATGTCCATGCTAGCGTTCCGCTGGCTAGAGCAGGCTGGCCGAAGGAGCGGGGCATGCGGGTCGATCCGATGCGCGAAGGTGTCGAGCTAGCGGGTAGCAGGCCGTTTGCCCGAGTCGCGTGGGCGTTGTTGTGGCTTGCGCTGGCCGCGTTCACGGCCAAGTTTGGGCACTACGTGTACCTGAAGTAGGCCGCGCTGGAGTCGCCTGCATACGCCGTGTTCGTCATCCGGCGCGGCTGGCTATGGTGCCACCTGGGTGGTAGCGGCGCCGGCAGTGCACCGGCCACGTTGCAGGTCGTCACGCAACGCTGGCGCAGGCACGCATGGGTGCACCGTCGGGTTGGGCGTGCCTAGGTGTTCAGTCCCGGCATTAGATGGATCGGATCCACCTTGAACAGATCGGGTTCGGATGTCCACTGCTTGCAGATGAATTCGTACGGCGTCAGACCCTTCAATGCTTTGAGCCTGCGACCGTAGTTGTAGGCGTCGATGAAGTTGGCCAAATGCTGTTGCAGTTGTGCGTGATCGTCGTAATGGAAGCCTTTGACAGTGGCTTCCTTGATCGTCCGATTCATCCGCTCAACCTGCCCGTTGGTCCACGCGGGATGCTCGGCTGCAGTGCGTAGAGACAGTCTTCCAGCGGCAGCAATGTGTGCTTGCGGAAAGCGACAATCGCCGCCTCATCCGCAACGGACAACACGGTCGTGGTGGCGCTCCATGCAGAACCTGGCCGATCGTGCTTCCTTCCATTCGAGGGAAAATAATGCACCATCAAAACCTGGGATCAAACAGAGGTGATAGTGTCGCGTATCTGTGGTGCGTTGTTCAGAGCTTTCCTAAACACCTGTCGTGCGTGCCGGGACTTCGCCATACCGATGAAGTCTTCGCGCTACGCCTGTGATGCAATGCGCCCTGGCTCGATAATGGTAAGTGTCATCACTGCATCTAATCAGGACTGGCATGCCTCGGATCACAAGCTTTTTCACGCGACAAACGCCAGTGGACAATCCGCAACGTGCCCAATCGCCTGTCGGCGCAGTCAGGAACGAGCGGACACCGCCGGCAGACCAAACGCAGCGCGCGCCTGGCCCGCTCAGCGGCCTGTCTCGACGCCAGCCTAACGCGGGGGCACGAAGCGAGACATCCAGGCCGCGACTCGCTGCGGATGTGCTTGAATTTGATGAGCTTGGTGCAGCGTTGGAGTCGTCCGAAATACCGCAGCTGGATCCCAGCGAACGCAGGCGGTTCAATATTGATACGACAGCGTCTGCGCAGCTTGTGTCAGCGGGCGGCCGGGTCCTGCAACGCAGTACGCAGCTTCGCTCTTACGAAAGTGTGCTCTTGGAGTGGCGCGACCAATGCGCGGCAAACGCCGACCAATGGCGCGAGGCCTGGATTTCCGCCAACGAAAGCGTGACCGGCGCGGAGTTAAATCTTGAAGTCGCACTGCGAATAAGCGCGGCACATCTAGCGCGTGCAGCGTCGCACAACGTTGCATCGTTGGATCTCTCATACCTTCCACTGCCACGATTCCCGGAGCAGACTTTCCGCTTTGGGCATCTTCAAGACATGAGCATCGCCGGCGCGGGCTTGTTGGAACTTCCCGAATCCATCAGTGACCTGGCCAACTTGCGGACCTTGACGTTGAGTCAAAATCCGATCGGCGCGTTGCCTGCGTCCATTTCCAGGCTGGGGGAATTGCAAGAGCTCACCATCTTCAGCTGCCCCAACCTGACCGAACTCCCTGAACATCTTGCAATTCGCAACACTGCTGGCCAGCGCGAAGGATTGGTCAAGCTGCGGACGCTGACACTGTCGCGCACAGGAATCCGCTCGCTCCCGTCATCGCTTGAATACCTGAAAGATCTGACCCACCTAAAAATCAACTCCTCGCCACTTACCGAACTCAACACAAGCATTCATCGCCTCCCCCTGCTGGAAGAGGTTGATCTGCGCGGCTGCACGCGTTTACGCCATTACCCTTCGATTTCGGGACAGCAGTGGTCGCTTAGGAAACTCAGCCTGCAGGACTGCAGCTCTCTGCAAACGCTGCCATCGAATATTGACGCACTGCGGAATCTGCAAGAGCTCGACCTGCGCGGCTGCAACAACCTGCGCGCACTCCCGCCCAGTATTTCCGGGTTACCTGACCATTGCACGATCCGTGCGCCAGCACATTTGCAAGCTTCACTTGACCAGCTCCGACCGCGCAGGCCCCCGCTTGCCCGTCCCTGGGACGTTGCGGGCCCTTCCACTCCCCAGGTTGCCGGCGCCTCGTCCTCCGCGGCCAGGCCCAGTGACGACGATCCGGCAATCACGCAAGCGCGTCAGAAGATCGAAGATACCGTTTACGCTCTGTTCGCAGCGATCGACGAAGACAGGAATCCTTTCGTCCAGAACGCTCCGTATTTCATTCCAGAAAAGCGTGAGGAGGGAACTCCCATCGTCCTTGGCGAAGTGGATGGGATCCAACAAATGCTCAAAGAAAGCAGCCGCGAGGTGTTTAAGAACAAGCTCATCGGTTTAGCAAATAGTCTGCAACAACGTCGCATCCCGCATCCTTGGAAGGCGTCTGACCGGCTTGACACAGCCGAACATAAAGCATTTGTTAATTCGCATCTTGGCACCTTCAACGAGCATTCTCCGATCAACGGAGTCAGTCTCTACAAAGCGGCTCAGATGTGGAAGACCCGCGAACTGCTCGTCCACAACGATCCAACAAACCGCGATTTCCTCCCGCCTATTCCAACGTACTCCCTCCCGGAACAAGCGACTGACGCTTCTGAGAGTTAGGGAAGGTCTGAACAACAGATCAGACCTCCCAAATTCCAGTTTCACGCATGTCACTGACGCGCAAAATGCTGCGTACGATGCGATTGCTGCAACGTTCTGGCGGCTTTGGCTGCCGCCAGGCAGTATTCCCCCCTGGCAGGCAGCAACTGCCGGCGCGCCATACACAGGGTTGACAGCGCAAACAACGTCAACACCTGCGCCATGTTCTTGGCCAGGCCGCGATAGCGGACCTTGGTGTAACCAAACTGCCGCTTGATCACCGGAACAGATGGTCCACCTTGGCGCGTACGCTGGCTTTGAAGTGTTCCCAACGCGCTTCTCGAGCACGCTCACGTTTGTTGCCAATGGCTTGCATCCTCGAGCGTTTAGGGAAGGTCTGAACAAAGCAGTCTGATCTGCGACAATCGATCAACGAACCGAGCGGACGATTTCGATGCAGCTGACCTTCGGCGACGCGGAGTACAACGGCAAGCGCAAGCAGACGCGGCGCAAGGTGTTTCTGGCCGAGATGGATCAGGTGGTGCCGTGGAAGGACCTGCTGGCACTGATCGAACCGCAGTATCCCAAGTCGGGGCAGCCGGGGCGACAGCCGTATCGGCTGGAGACGATGCTGCGCATCCACTTTCTGCAAACGTCGCCGATATCGCGCAGACGCACAAGCTGCTGCATGGCAAGGAAGACACGCTCAGCGGAGATAGCCGTTACACGGGTCTGGAGAAGTGTGCGGAGATGGCGCGCAAGCGCAAGTTGCGCTACCTGATTGCAGAGAAGCCGTCCAAGCTCAAGCAGATCAAGAACGCGCGCCAGTTGCAGTGGACCAAGCGCTGGGAGCACACCAAGGGCAGCCTGCGGGCGAAGGTGGACCATCCATTTCGGGTGATCAAGCCTTGTGGGCGAGGTAGTTCCAATACAGCTCGCGATTCTCCTCCCGCGCATAGGCAGAAAGAATCCGAAGATCGTCTTGCGTCAGTTCTGGCATGCATCACCTCCTTGTCGCTGGCAAGCGCTCAGGTGCCGGTGGGCGCCGGCATGAAGTCTTCAATGCACTGCGCGCGCGGTCCTGGATCTTCTTCCAGTCCTTCAATGCAACGCGCACATAGTCGATCTCCACTGCGACCTTCATCTCCGGAATGACGAACACGTGCTCGCAGCTGGGAAGTTCCCGCTCTTTGCTGCGGACAAGCTTGCCCTCACGGAACTCCACGCCGGACGGTTCGACCGCGCGGGACGTGCACTTGATGATGGTGTCGATGTTCCCTTTTGCGTCGCGGCTGACATACCAGTCCTTGTAGTAGCTTGCCTCCATGATGGAATTGGACGGTTTCAGCCCTTGCGCCAGGTAGTGTTCGCGGTAGGCCGCGACATTGGCGTAGTAAGGCGTTAGTCCGTGAATTTCCTCCCCCTTTGTGCGCGTGTTGATATCCGCTTCTGGGGTGTCCTGCGTTGCGCCGTCCGGCGTGTACTGCCGCCGAAGAAATGCATCGGGGTCCACGCGGTCGAGGTAGCGATAGCCGATATTGACGGTGCGGGTGGCCACGTCCAGTTTCAGGTGGGCACGCTCGCCAGGAGCGAATGCGTTCAACTCCGGGTATTCCAGATACAGCCCGAAGCTGCCATCGAAATTCGGCCCCATCTGGTCGTCGAAATAGTTGGCAGGAATCTGCAACTTGTACGGACCCAGGCACGCCTCCATCACCGGCGGCGGGCTGGTGCCGGGGTCTTGCGGACCGCCACGTTGCCGGACGCATCCTTGTTCGTTGGTCATGGTGTTGGCGCCTGTTTGCGTTGCGCTGCAGCCCGGAACGGAGAAGCCCAGTACCATGCATGCAAGCCCGGCCAAGGCCAGTGGGTGTCTCATGCATCCTCCTGCGCAGCATGCTGGAGTTGAGTATAGGCAGAGCCCGGACTGCAAGCGACGCAACTACATTGCGTGCAGCCGGGCGAATCGGCACTGCTATCGCGCGTCAGCCTCAACGCATCTTGTACAACACCGCCGCACCCGGCCTGGGCTCGAACATCGGCACGGTCTGCTGCGTGAGCGCGGTGCCCTTGGCGTCCCACACCAGGGTCTCGACGGGGTAGTCCTCGCTGCGGGTCATTGTGCCGATCTGTTTGACGATCACCGTCTTGGCGGCGGGCACTTCCGGGTTCCAGGCGAACACGCCCAGGCGGCCATAGAACACCGCCGGCGCGGCGGCATCGAGGCGGCGGTCCGGGCACATCACCAGGCCGCGTTCGAGCATCACGCGCAGCGCGCCGACGGGCACGGCCTTGACGGCGGGCGAGGTGCGGTCGGTGCTGTGGCCGGGGCAGACATTGGCCGAGCGGGTGAGCATGTCTTCGACCACCTCGCGGTCGGGCTGGGCAAACGCCGGCAGGGCGGCGGCGGACAGGGCAAGTGCGGTGAGCGCGGGCTTCCAGGGCATCTGACAACTCCTCATGAGGTGACACTCCAATCCTGCAGCCCTGCAAGCGCGGGCTGCTGCCAGTAACGCGCCCGGATCCTAGCAATCCGTTCGTTAAGCACCGGGAACGCGCGGAGCCGCGCCAGCGATGCAGTGGCCGCCATGCAGCGCACGCCGCACCTGGGCAGCGCCGCCGCCGCGTGGCGCCCATGGCCGTGGCCGGCCGGCGCGAATGACAACGCAAGCTGACGCCTTCACCGGCTGTCGGGAGACTCCTGATTGAGCGGCGGCGGTGCGGCAGATAGCGTGCGCCCTATCACACTGGTGGACTGCCCCATGGAACGCGCCGACCTCATTGCAGCACTGCTCACCGGCATGCGGCGTGCCGAAGATTTTCGCGCGCAGGCGGCGGCGTACCGCACCGCGCACAGCGAGCAGATGGAGCACGACCACGGCAAGGCCGCCGATGCCGAGCTGGTGCTGTCGCTGTTCGCGTTCACGCCCGACCACCTCAAGCTGCTGGGCAGCGCCGGCATCGAGGCCCTGGGCGAGATCGTCTGCCACGCCTGGGCCTTGAACGGCGGCAACAACGAGGCGCTGATTCGCTGGTTCCGTGAGCCGATGAACGCACTGGATGGCCAGACACCCGCATCCATGGTGCGCGCCGGGCGTCTGCAGGTCTTGCTGCTGGTGCTACGGCAACAGGCGCAGTGGGAGTTGCCGAGGCGCTCGGCGTGAGTCGCTGAGGTGTAACAGCGCCGCTGCAGGGCCGGCGCCTGGATGGTGCGCGTCACGACGCGCTGCTGCGCGCGGCCGATGTCACTCGGTGCTGGGTTGATGCGTGTTGTGCGTTGTCACCCCTGCACGCGAGTGAGTGTTGGCTAACGAAGAACTGCGCTGGCACTGCTAATTGCTGCTGATGCTTCGCGGTACGCAGTGCAGCAAGCCGCAATGCCGCGTTCGTTGCGCGTGTGGCTGCGCAGCGTGCTGTTATTGCTGGGTTGATGCGTGTTGTGCGTTGTCACCCCTGCACGCGAGTGAGTGTTGGTTAACGAGGAACTGCGCTGCACCGTGAGTGGTGCTGATGCTTGGTGTTACGCAGCGCAGCGAGCTGCCACGACGCATCGCCCCGCGTGTGGCTGCGCTACGTGCTGCTATTCGCGATGCCAGTGCACGCAGCGATCGGGCGATCTGCTACTTGCGCTGCCACCGCGATCGCCATGCCCTACACGCCGGCCACACGTCGCACGTCGCACGCACGGCCGGCACACCCAACCGCTCAGGCATCCATGCAGCGGCACGCTCAGCGCTTCGGTCGCGCCACTGCGTACATCTCCCAGGCGATCTTCTTCATCAAGGCGTTGCTGTCCTCGCCCTCTTTGTACAGATCGAAGTGGGTGCGGCCTTCCAGATAGCGGAAGTCGCTCTTGGCGCCCAGGCCGTCCAGCACCGCCTGGAATTTACGCGCCGCGCCGTCCAGGTAGAACGTATCGGCGGTGCCCACGATCAGGTGAATCTTGCCGTCCAGGTCGGGCTTGAGCATGGGCCACTGCGCGGCCACGCGCGCGGAAATGTCGTAGTGGGTGCGCCAGTAGGCCACCACGGCCGGGTCGACTTTGCCGGTGTCGCGGTCGAACATCGGCACCGGGCGCCCGTCGGCGCCGCGCGGTGAAAACACCCACTCGAACGAGGTGAGCTGGCCGCCGTAGGGGCCGAGCACGCGTTCGAGCTTGGCGAAGGTTTCCAGGTCGGCCAGCACCTTGCCCTGGTCGCGCACCAGCGGGAACTGGCTCCCATCAGCGCGCCGGTAAACGTTGGCGTTGGGTGCGTACAGATCCGGGCCGGTGAAGTCGTGGAAGTCGCTGGAATCCGGTGAGGTGGACCAGGTGCCGCCAAATAGCTTGGGGTAGCGCGTCTGCAACCACAGCGTGGCCCAGCCGCCGGACGAATGCCCGTTCAAGAACCGGCCGCTGGCCTTGCCATCCATCTTGTACTGCTTTTCCAACGCCGGAATCAGCTCCTCGGTGAGCGCGGTGCCCCAGGGCCCGTTGTTGACCGAATCGGCGAACTCGTGGGTGCCGGTGGGCGTGGCCTGGTCCAGGAACACCCAGATCATCGGCGGCATCTGCTTGGCCGCCATCGCGCTCCAGGTGGAGGCGATGCTGCCGGCAAAGCTGTTATAGCCGCCGCCGAAGCCGTGGGTGACATACACCGTGGGATAGCGCGTGGCGGCCTTGGCGTCGTAGCCGGGCGGTGTCAGCACGCGCGCACGGATGGACGTGGGCCGGCCCCAGAACGCACTCAGGGCCGGGCTCACCATCGATGCATCGGCACTGTGCAACTTGGCCTCGGGCACGGCATCGCGCACTGCCTGCGGCGCCCGTGGCGATACCTGCCACGGGTCGTCGGAGACCGGCACCTGCGTGCTCAGGGTCAGCGTGGGCAGAGCGGCGTTCTTGCCCAGCGTGGCCTGCGTGACCGCGCTCAGCAGGTCACCGCCACTGCGGCCGCCGTAGCCGTAGTTGTGGTCCGCATCCAGCACCGCCTGCAGCAGGTACTCGCCAGCCGGCAGCGCGGAAAACGCGCTGGGGAAGGCGAGGTTATCCAGGTCGATCTGGACACTGCCGCCGGGCGCCAGGCCGGTGACTTCCTGCGCCGCCACTGCCACCGCGCTGGGGCGGAACGGGCTTGCGTCCACCTGTTCCACCTTGCCGTCCTTGTTGCGCTCCTTGGCCGCCGCCTGCGCGTCCTTGGCCAGGGTGGCGAACACCAGCAAGCGGCCAGACGCGGCCTGGTCGCTGGCGCCGCCCAGGGTGACGCGCAGCAAGCGATGGGCCGCCACCGGCGTGGCGGCGTGCGCGCAACAGGCACACAACAAGCCAATGGCCAGGCCCACACGCGGGGCAAGACGATGCAGGAGCATGGAGATCCTTTGGTAGCGGGTGGATGGCGTGGGCGACACCGCCCTGCGCAAGACTGTAGCCAGTTTCCTGCCGCTTACGTGCTCTCGGGGCGAGAGGACGTCGCTCGGGGCGACTTGCCGTTCGTGCGGACCTGCGCTGGCATGGCCTGCCTCCAGCGAGATGCCGTCGCGTGGGCGAACCCGGCACGCGGGCGGAACGCACCTGCGCAACGCTGCGCTGCTCGCGTGGTCTGCAATGGCGATCAACCCCAAGGGTTGATCACGTCCAATCCCATCGCTGCGAACGGCGCCGTGTCACGTGTTGCCACCGCCACGTCTTGCGAGGCTGCGGTTGCAGCGAAGTAAGCATCTGCGTAGCCGAGGGTCAGCGCGGTGTTTCGGGCGTTCGACGCAAGCGATGCAAATGCGTGCGAGGCGTGCAAATCGAACGACAGCAGGCGCCCCCTTGAACAAGGGCAACACCTCGCTTTCCAACCGCGAATGCAATGTGGACCGCTTGCGGCCCTCGGGCAGGTTGCTTGCACTTTAGAAAAGTGCAAGCACTAGGCAGCGTCAACCTGCCCGGTATCGATGCAGCCATTCCGGCACGTGCAGGTAAGGGGAATCCGGGCCCACCTAGTCCAACCGTTTACCGATACGGTCCAGGCCCGCGCCACACCGGTTCGCCCTGGCGGTAGACCTCCATCATGTTGATGACTTCGCGGGCGTCGCCAATGCTCTTGAGCTCGGGCGAATCCGGCGGCAGCAGGCGGCATTTGCTGGAGCCGCGTTTGAGCGCGACGTCCAGCGGGCAGACCATGCGTTGCTGGGTGCCGGGCAGGATGATGGCGATCTCCTGCATGCCTTGCTCCTTCCAGGCGCGCAGCTGGGTTTCGCTGCGCACTTCGTAATACACCTGGAAGCCGCCCACATCCATGCTGGGCTGGGCGTTGTTGCGGTCGTTGCGGCGGCCCTGGCTGATGGTGGAGGTGTTGGCGGTGCCGTCTTCGGCGCCGTCGGCCTCTTCTTCCAGCATGCCGGGCGGGCGGCCGGTCCAGGTTTCCGGGCGGCGCTGGGTGGAGGCGGCCGGCGGCGCCGGCGGTTGCGGCGGAGTGGGACGGGTCTGGCGCCGAGTTTGTCGGCGGCGTTCGGCCAGGCTGCCGGGCGCGGTGTCGCCCTGCGGCGGTACCGGGTTCTTGGCCTGCTGCACCAGCGTGGACTGCACCGGCGAGGCAGCCGGCGGCGGTTGCACGGGCGTGGGTGTGGGCGATGGCGGTACCGGGGTGGGCGAGGGCACCGGTTGATCGGGCTGGGAGGTGTCGCCGACGAAGTCCACCTTGGTGCGGCCACCGCTGGCCGAGCCCTGCGGCGGGGTCATGCTGGGCGTGGAGGCCGACAACAGGATCAGCAGCATCAGCACATGCAGCAGCGCGCTGATCAGCGCGGCAATCCACGGTTCGATGCGCTCGATCACCGGCTCGGTGCGCGGCAGCCAGTCCTGGGTCTCCAGGCGCACATGCAGCAGCTGCAGGGCGTCGTCGCGCACGCGGTACACCAGCACGTACGGGGTGTGCTTCACCGTCCATTCGCGGGTACCTGCAACCCGGCCGGCACGGCCACGGCCGGGTTGCTCGGCCAGGGTGCGGGTGGCTTCGCGCACCTGCCGGGCCATCGCCGCGGCCGCGGTGGGGTTGAGCGCGTGGTAGTGATCCTGGGCGTGGGCGAGCTGCGTGGCGGCCGGGACGGTCCAGTCACGCCGCAACATCAACACCCCATCTGGCGAACATCGCCGTCACCTGTGCCGGGCTGGCGATCTGGCCCTGGTCGGCAGCGGCCATGCCTGCATGCACCGCGGCCTCGAAGCGGGCGCCGTCCACCGCGCGCGCAAGGTCGTCCCACCCGGCGGCCTCGGGCAGCGCGTCGATCAGCTGGTGCGCGTGTTGCTTGATGGGGGACATGGCACTGCGGTGGGGGAACACTGGCGGCAAGTCTACCGCCGCCGCCTGGATCCGCGTGTGGCAACGGCTGCCGCAGGCGGGCGTTGCGTTCACCGGCCGGCCGCGGGGTGTGCGAAGTCGCCCCGCGCGTTGCCGGGTAGCTGGGGTACAGCGGCGCGGATGGCTGCAGAAAGTGACACTTGGCACCTTGTTCGTGCCCGGGCCGGGTTTCATCCTGCAGCTCTCGCTTCACCCACCTCACCCCGCAAAGGATGTTGCATGCCCGCCTACGCCATTGCCCCGCTGACGCCCTATCTGTCGATGGCTGCGGTTGCCTTCTTCTACTACCGCCGCATCCGCCGCAGCTTCGGGCGCCAACCCTGGAAGCCGGTGGCCGCGACCTTGCGCACCGCCCTGTTGCTGGTGGCCACCGCGGCGTTGGGCTACGCCGCCTACGGGTTGCCTGGGGTGGCGCCGGGTGTGGCGCTGGGCGCGGTGGTCGGCGCGGGGCTGGGTGTGGTGTCGTTGCGTTACACGCATGCCGAATGGGTGGACGGCCGCGGCTGGTACACGCCCAATCCGTGGATTGGCGGCGCGCTGATGCTGGTGTTGCTTGGCCGCCTGGCCTGGCGCTGGACCGATGGCGCCTTCAGCGGCGGCGCGGCGGTGGCCGGGTCACAGGCCAGCCCGCTCACGCTCGGCATCGCCGCGGCGCTGGTGCTGTACTCGCTGGTGCACGTGGGCGGGGTGTGGTGGCGCTTGCGTCAGCTGCGGCTGCAGGCCTCGGCGTACTGAGAAAGCCGGCGTTGGTTGGCGTGCTGCCAGCTCACACCTGCGAGCGGATCGGAATCACCAGCTTCTCGGCCAGCTTCTCGCGCAGCGGGCGCGCGCGCCAGCGTTCCAGGCTGTAGGCCTGCGCCTGCTGCAGATCGCGCTCGAACACCGTGGTCATGCGCGCGGCCAGCGTGCGGTCGTACACGTTGAGGCTGGCTTCGTCGTTGAGCCGGAACGAGCGGATGTCGAAGTTGGTCGAGCCCACCGACACCAGCAGCCCGTCCACGATCAGCAACTTGGTGTGCAGCATGGTGGTCTGGTACTCGTGGATCTCGATGCCGGCCTGCAGCAGCGGTTCCCAACTGGCCTTGGACGCCAGCCGCACCGAAATCGCATCGATGTGCGGGCCGGGCAGCAGCACGCGGATGCGCACCCCGCGCGTGCGCGCTTCCAGCAGCGCGCGGGTGATCAAGGCATCGGGCACGAAGTACGCCGCCGCCAGGTCGATGGAGGTGGACGCCGCGGCAATGGCCACCAGGTACATCAGGTGCATGCTCTCGCTGCCACCGGAGGGCGAGGCCACGAACAGCTGCGCGTCGCTGTCGCCGGCAGGTGTGAGCGCCGGGTAGTAGTCTGCGCCGTTGACCACGCGGCCGGTGCTCTTGATCCAGTTGTCGTTGAAGGCGGTCTGCACCTGCGCCACCACCGGCCCTTCGATGCGGTAATGCGTATCGCGCCAGTGCTCCGGGTCCTGCGCATCGCCCATCCACTGATCGGCCACGCCCACGCCGCCGGTGAAGCCGATGCGGCCGTCGATCACCAGCAACTTGCGATGGGTGCGGTTGTTGATGCGGTGCAGGTTGTACCAGGCCAGCGGGCGGTAGCGGTGCACTTCCACGCCGGCCTCGGTCATGGTGTCCACCAGCGCGTGATCCATCTTCAGGCTGCCGCCCCAGTCGATGGTGACGCGCACCTCCACCCCGGCACGCGCGCGCTCGGACAGCGCTTCGCTGAACTCGCGGCCGATCTCGCCCGACCAATAGATGTAGGTTTCAAAGGTGATGGTGCGCTTTGCTGCGCGAATGGCGGCCAGCATCGCCGGGAAAATCTCCTGGCCGTTCTGCAGCACATCGACCTTGTTGCCGGGCAGGATCGCCGGGCCCAGCAACACCGACATCTCGCGCTTGAACTGCGGGTCGGCCACGTCGTACAGATGCTTGGGAATGTGCTGGAGCTTCTTTTCCGGCGTGGCGAAGTTCAGCGCCAGCAACCCACCCACCAGCGTGGCAATGACCGAAGCCACGATGATCCATGTCATGCATCCACTCCCGTTTCCCGCGCCGTCGCGGCCTCAAGCGGCCGGCATTCTGGCAAGCCGGCGCGGTGGAGGTTGTGAAGGGGAGCGGCAACTGCGCGCTGGCGGAGAGATGCGAGCGGCCGTTATCAGCGCCGCGGCTTGCGCTAGTGCGCCGTCGCCGGTGCATCAGTGGAAAACGCGATCGCGCGTTGGGCTTCGAGCGCAGCCAGGCGCGTGCTGAGGGCGGCGTGGATGGCGTGATACGCCGCGGTGCCCATGACCAGGCGCAGCGGCGGTGGGGTCTGTTCGGTGCAGGCGATCATCGCGTCCACCATGCGCTGCGGGTCGCCGGTGATGACCCAGCTGCCGTCGTCCAGCGCGCGGAGCAGTGCGTCGACCGGGGTGTTGGCGTAGTCGGGCGGCAGTGCGGTGCGTTCCAGTGCGGCGCCGAAGTTGGTGCGCGCCGGGCCGGGTTCGGCCAGGGTGAACTGGATGCCGAAGCCGGCCACTTCCTGGCGCACCGCTTCGACATAGCCTTCGATCCCCCACTTGCTGGCGTGGTACAGGCTGAAGCCGGGGTAGGCGATCTGCCCGCCCTCGGAGGACACTTGCACCACGTGCCCGCCACCTTGCCGGCGCAGGTGCGGCAGCGCGGCCTGGATCACGCTGATGGAGCCGATGAGGTTGGTGTCGATCAGCGCGCGCACCTGCGCGTCGGTGGCGGCCTCGGCCGCGCCCAGCGTGCCGTAGCCGGCGTTGCTGATCACCACATCGATGCGGCCCAGCGCCGCGAATGCCTGTGCCACGACCGCCTGCACCGCGGCGGTGTCGCGCACGTCCAGCTGCAGTACGGTCAATGCGTTGCCGTGCGCTGCCTGCAGGTCGGCCAGGGCGTCCGCCCGCCGCACGGTGGCGGCGACGCGATCGCCGCGCGCCAGCAGGGTCTGGGTCAGGCCGCGGCCGAAGCCGGAAGAGGCGCCAGTGATGAGCCAGGTCGTGGACATGGGAGTGGCCTGTGGTTCGGAGAGGAGCCCCACTCTAGAAACCGCGGATTGCTGGGTCTATGGCATAGAGTTCGAATGAGTTGATGCGGTTTTGCCACCAATGCCCAAGCCCTCGTTCAACGACCTTGCCGCGTTCACTGCCGTGGCCACGCACCGCAGCTTCCGGCGTGCGGCCAGCGAGGTCGGGTTGGCACCGTCGTCGCTCAGCCATGTGATCAGCGCGCTGGAGCGCAACCTCGGCGTGCGCCTGCTGCACCGGACCACGCGCAGCGTGTCGCTCACCGAAGCCGGCGCGCGCCTGTACGCAAAGTTGGTCCCGGCGCTGCAGGACGTGGACCAGGCGTTGCTGGAGCTGGACGATTTCCGCGGCGGGCCCACCGGCACCGTGCGGATCAACGCGCCCGAAGTGGTGGTGCAGTTGCTGCTGCAGCAGGTGGTGCCGCACGTGCTGGCGCGCTACCCGGCGCTGTCGGTGGATCTGGTGAGCGAAGGCCGGCTGGTGGATATCGTGGCGGCCGGGTTCGATGCCGGCATCCGCTTCAGCGAGTCGGTGCCGCAGGACATGGTGGCGGTGCCGTTCGGTGGGCCGGCACGTTTCGTGGCGGTTGCCGCACCGGACTATCTCGCACGCGCCGGGACGCCCGACACGCCCGATGCCTTGCAGCGGCACGCCTGCATCCGCCACCGCATGCCCAGCGGCAAGCTGTATCGCTGGGAGTTCGAACGGCGGGGCGAGGACGTGGTGATCGATGTGCCCGGGCGGCTCACCCTGGACCAGATCCCGCTGATGTGCGAAGCCGCCGAAGGCGGGCTGGGCATTGCCTATGTGCCCGAATACGCGGTGCGCGCAGCACTGCAGCGCGGCACGCTGGTGCAGGTGTTGGAGGCGTGGTGCCCGGCGTTTCCGGGGCTGGTGCTGTATTACCCGGGGCGACGCCAGTTGCCGCCGGGCTTGCGCGCGTTGATCGATACGCTTAAGGAACTGCTGCCGCAGGAGGCGTGAGCGCGCGCATGCGGCCTCGAGCGTGTGGCGGTTTGCATGCCTGCGCACGCGCCAGCACCGCACCGCGCAGGCAGCAGATGCCAGCCATTTGCGGTGCTATCGTCCGCGCCATGGGCACCGCCGCCATCCGCTTCACCACCACCTTGCTGCAACCGGCAACGCCGGCCGATGCCACGTGGGTGTTTCTAGTGCTGCCTGCCAACGCAAGCGGCGCATTGCCGACGCGCAGCATGGTCAGCGTGCGCGGCAGCCTGGCCGGGCATCCATTGCAGGCCACGCTGCAACCGGACGGGCAGGGCGGGCATTGGCTGAAGCTGGACGCCGCGCTGCAGCGCGCCGCCGGGGTGGCCGCCGGCGACACGGTGACGCTGGAGATCGCACCGGTGGAAGTGGAGCCCGAGCCGGTGGTGCCCGACGATCTGCACGCCGCACTTGCCGCGCACCCCGCCGCGCAGGCGACCTGGAACGACATCACTGCGGTGGCGCGGCGCGACTGGATTTTCTGGGTCACCTCGGGGAAAAAGGCCGAGACGCGAAGCAAGCGCATTGCCACCGCCTGCGACATGCTGGGCTCCGGCAAGCGGCGCGCGTGTTGCTTCGATCGCTCGGGCATGTACAGCAAATCGCTGAGCGCGCCGACGCCGAAAGCGAGCTGAAGCGTCACGCCTTACGCAGCTGCATTTGGCGATGGAACACACGCAGCGCGCCTGCAACGTAGTGGTTTCCAGCCACAGACACCGGCGGACTAGCCGCTTGCGCGGCGCCTGCCTATGCGCCGAAATGCTTACATGCGTCACACAAGCGCGCACCTATACTCCGGGGCTGTCCCACCAAGAGGTTCTGACCGCATGAGCGCACCCCCATCGTCTCCGATTGCCGCCGGTTCTGGCGCAGCACCCGGCAGCCTTCGCCGCTCGGTGTCCAACACGCTCAAGGGATCGGCCGGCAATCTCGTCGAGTGGTATGACGTCTACGTCTACTCGGTGTTCGCGACCTATTTCGAATCGCAGTTCTTCTCCAAGGAAGACAAGAACGCCACCATGTTCGTGTGGGCGATCTTCGCGATGACCTTCCTGATGCGGCCGATCGGCGCGTGGTACTTCGGCCGCTTCGCCGACCGCTATGGCCGCCGGTTGGCGCTGACCATTTCGGTGTCGATGATGGCGCTGTGCTCGTTCGTCATCGCGATCACGCCGACGGTGTCCACCATTGGCATTGCCGCACCGATCATCCTGTTGCTGGCGCGCCTGTTGCAGGGCTTTGCGACCGGTGGCGAATACGGCACCAGCGCCACCTACATGTCCGAAGCGGCCATTCCCGGCCGACGCGGATTTTTGTCGTCGTTCCATTACGTCACCCTGGTGGGCGGCCACGTGCTGGCGCAGACCACGTTGCTGGTGATGCTGCATTTCTTCGATGCACCGCAGGTGTCGGAGTGGGGCTGGCGCGTGGCGTTCGGCCTGGGCGGTATCGGCGCGTTGGTGGTGTTCTGGCTGCGCCAGACCATGGACGAGTCGCTGAGCTCCGAATCGATTGCCGATTCGCGCACCGGCAAGGCCAAGGCCTCCGGTTCGATGCGTGAGTTGTTCGTCAACCAGTGGCGCCCGCTGCTGCTGTGCTTCTTGATCACCGCCGGCGGCACGATCGCGTTCTACACCTACTCGGTGACCGGCCCGAAGATGATCCAGACCGCGTTCGCCGGTGGCGACGTGATGGCCGGCACCATCATCAACCTGGTTGCGCTGACGGTGCTGATGCTGATGCAGCCGGTGGGTGGCTGGTTGTCGGACATCGTGGGCCGCAAGAGCCTGTTGGTGTTCTTCGGCATCGGCGGCGTGCTCTACACCTGGTTCCTGGTGATGGAACTGCCCAAGCAGACCGACTGGCTGACCGCGTTCGCGATCCTCACCGTGGGCTTTGTGATCCTGACCGGCTACACCTCGATCAACGCGGTGGTGAAGGCCGAGCTGTTCCCCACCCATGTGCGCGCGCTGGGCGTCGGCCTGGGCTATGCGCTGGCCAATTCCGCGTTTGGTGGCACCGCGCCGCTGCTGTACCAGGCCTCGTTGAAGACCGGCCACGTGAGCGAGTTCGTGATCTACGCCACGGCGGTGATCGCGGTGTCTTTGGTGGTCTACATCTTCTTCCTGACCAACAAGGGCAGCAATTGGCTGGACCACGAAGACGTGATGCATACGCGCAAGCGCTGAGGTGCGCTGGCGTGCTTTAGGGATCCTTCTCCCATCGGGAGAAGGTGCTCGAAGGGCGGATGAGGGTGCGGCTCAGCGCACTGCCAGGTGGCGGCGAGGACTCCCTTGCCGCCACACGTCTTTGAAGATGAGGCACCTGCTGCGTCAGATGGCGTCTTGAGATGGTGGTGAGCGCGCTGTCTCGGTCCACGAGCCGCGCGGTGGTTGATGACGATCTGCACCGCACGTGTCGGTGCTGTCTCTTGCGTACTCATGACTCGCCACACGCGGCTCCGTGTCGCAACACCGGCACACAAGGCAACGCGCGCCAGTGGCATGCAAACACTGCTTGATCGCTTTGAAAGAAGCGCGACTCACGCCAACTGCGGATGCCCTGTCGCGTTGTCCGGCACGGTTGCGTCAACGAACAGGCTGGAACGCAAGCCGATCAAGCCGAGCAGGGCTTCATCGCGGTGCGTGCCGGCCGGCACCTGGCCAACGCGCGCCAGCGAGGCGTCCAGGCGTGTGCGCAAGGTGTCGGGGCCGGGCAGCGGGCGCTTGTGCGCCACCTGCTGCCGGTAATGCGTGGCCACATCGGCAAGGATCGCGTCCACCGCGGCGATGCTCGCTGGCGGCAGGCCATGCCGGGCGCGGCGCAGCTGGAGGATGTTCAAGCCCACGCGGATTTCGGTGAGCATGTCCACCGACGCCAGGTCGCTACCGGGCGGTGCCACCGCCAGGCGTGGCGCGAGCAGGCCGAGCAAATCGAGCATGCGTGCGGCGAACTGGTGGCGGTCCTGCGCACCACGGCCATCGGCGGCAGCGGCCAGCGTGCGCCAGCCCTGCCGCACCAGCCGGCGTGCGCTCCATTCGGCACCCACCGAGCGGAACAGCCGCGTCAGCACCACGGCAAATCCAATGCCCAGCACCATCGCTACCGCAGCGTTGACGAAGCTCTGGATGTTGGCGTTGTAGGTGTTCTGCAGGCTCAGCAGCGCGGTGAGATTCACCACCAGCGGCAGCGCGATCAACATGGTCTTGGGCCGATGCAGCAACGCGCCCAGCGGCAAAAACACCGCGGCCAGTACCAGCACCAGCATCGGGAAATCATGGATGGCCGGGAAGATGCCGAACAGGTAGATGCCCGCCACCACGCTGGCGACCACCGCCCAGGTAAGGAAGGACACCATGCTGGGCGCGGGGTCGTCCTGCGCGGCAAAGAAGGCGGCCGTGACCGCCGCCATCATCGCGCCATTGCCGCCGCCTTCCCAGTCGATGCCGATCCACAGCACGCAGTACGCCATCAGCGCGAAGCCGGCGCTCAACGCAGAAAACGCCGCCATGCCGTAGTCGATATGCCGTGCGTCACCTGCCGTGGCCGGTGCATCGGTGGAAAGGCGGCTGGAAGAGCGGGTGAGGCGTTGTAGCAGCGATGCGGGCTGGCTGGACGCGGCGCTGGGCGCGGTGTCCGCGTGTGCGGGAGCACCGGGCGATGTCTCGCCGCCCGACTTGCCCACATGTTGCGGCACGGTCGATCGCAGGCGCACCTCGGCGCCGGCCCCGGCATCGGTTTCCGGTACAGCGCGATCACGTGCTGCAGCCGGCAACGCAGGTAACGCCGTGCCCTGCAGCAAGGCGGATTCCAGCGCGCGGCAGTCCTGCCACAGATCCAGCAGTTCCTCCAGGCGCAGCAGCAGGCTGGCCAGCAGCAGATGCTGCAGGTCGTCATCCACCGCCGGGCGCAGTGCAGCGATGCGGGCACGCAGGCTGGCCACCGCCGCGTCGGCATCGGCGTCGCCTGCAGAGATCATTTCGGGCTGCTCAGCCGCGGTCTGTGCGGCATCGGGCCCAGCGCGCTCCACCCAGGCGCCGATGTCCTCCAGCAGCGCGATCAGCTCGCCCGGCAGCGCGCGTGAGGCTGCGTGCAAGGCATCCAGCCGGTCGGCGATCGAGGACAGCACCGGCAGCAGCAGCAACATGCGCGCGCGCAAGTGTTCCAGCGCGGGGGCGGCCCCGGCGTGGCGCGGGTCGTCATGCCGCACGAAGGCGATCAAGGCCTCGAACTGCACCAGGTCGGCGGCCAGCCGGTTGCGCGGCGCCTGTGCCGGGCCGCGCTGCAGCACCTGCCGGCACCATTGCGCCGCGTCCTGCATCCAGTTGCCGATGCGTGCGGTGAGCATCGGCCGCACCGAGGCCGGGAACACCAGCGCGGCGAACAGCACCGCCATCACCGTGCCCAGAATGATCTCTTCGCTGCGCGCCACCACGGTATCGAAAATGCCTTCCGGCGCGGTCACCGCCGGAAAGCCGATAAAGGCGGTGGTGTAGCCGGCCAGCAGGAAGGCATACCCGCGCGGGCCACGATTGAGCAGCGCCAGGAACAGGCAGGCCGACAACCACAGCGCCATCGCCGCGCTGAGCAGCAGCGGCGTTTCCACCAGGTTGGGCAGCATGACCAGCGTGGCCGCGCCGGCCAGCAGGGTACCTAGCACGCGGTATACGCCCTTGGCGCGGGTGGGGCCGAGCAGGGGCTGGGAGACGATGTACACCGTGGCCATCGCCCAGTACGGGCGCGACAGATTGCCGGCCAGGCCCACGTACAACGCCGCGATCGCCGCGGCGAAGGTCTTGGCCGAAAACAGCCACGCCTGGCGGTCGCGCAGCAAGGCGTTCATCGCGCAGCGGTCGCGTCGGTGGCCGGTTCCCAGCCACCGCCCAGGGCCAGGAACAACTGGATCTGGTCCTTGGACACCTGCGCCTGCGCATCGGCCAGGGTCATGTCGGCGGTGGCCAGGGTGCGCTCGGCATCCAGGCTGGATAGGTAGGGCGTGCGCCCGCCCTGGTACAGCCGGCGGTTCTGCGATGAGGCCAGTTCGGCCTGCTGCTGCGCCTGTTCGAGCAGGCGCAGGCGGTCCAGGTCCTGCGCATAGCGCGAGAGCGTGGTCTGCACTTCGCGCAGTGCCTGCAGCACGGTGTGGTCGAACTGCGCCACCGCCGCGTCGGCACCCGCCTCGGTGGCACGCACGCGGGCATGCGCGCCGCTGGACGGCAGCGTCCAGGAAATCAGCGGGCCGATCGACCAGGCGTGGGTCGCCGGCTCGCCGATATCGGCCAGCAGGCCGGTGGCGCCGATCGAGCCGCCCAAGCGGATGTCCGGATACAGCTCGGCGGTGGCCACGCCGATGCGCGCGGTGGCCGCGGCCAGCCGGCGTTCGGCCTGGCGGACGTCCGGGCGGCGCGCAAGCAGGGTGCGGCCGTCGCCGATCGGGATCGGCTGTTGCAGCGCCGGTGCGTGCGCGCAGCTGTCCACCCCGGCCGGCAGTTCGCCGGGGGTCTTGCCCAGCAGCGCGGCCAGCGCGTAGCCGGCGGCCTGGCGGCGTGCACGCAGCGGCGGCAACGCGGCTTCCAGCATCGCCACCTGCGCGGTGGCGCGGGCCAGATCCGGCGGGGTGCCGCGGCCGGCGCTGATCAGGCGCTGGGTCACCGTGCGGCTGCGTTGTTGCAGCTGCAGCGAGTGCTCGGCCACATGCAGCTCGTGGTTGGCGTTGCAGATCTCCACATAGCTGCCGGCCACCTGTGCGGCCACGCTGACGCGGGCCAGGTCGATCGCCGCCTGCGCGGCCTGGGTGTCGGCGTGCGCGGCTTCGGCACCGTGTTGCAGCTTGCCGAACAGATCGAACTGGTAGGACACGCCGAACTTGCCGTCGGCCAGGTTGAACACGGGCAGTTTTTCTTCCTGCAGGAAGGCTTCGGCCGAGATCTGCGCGCGGCTGACGCCGGCTTCCACTTCATAGTCGAACCCGCCTGCGTCCAGCGCCTGCTCGTACACGGCCGCGGCGCGGCGCAGGTTGGCGCTGGCCACCTTGAGCTCGACGTTGTCGCGCAGGGCCTGTTCGACCAGGCCATCGAGCATCGGGTCCTGATACAGCGCCCACCAGCGTGCCGGGAGTGGCGCGCCCGGTTGCACCTGCGCGTTGCCGGTGTCCAGGAACGGCGCGTTGGCGGCCGGCCGGTTGTAGACCGCCTCGCGCGGCAGCGCGTAGTCGGGGCCGACGGTGCTGCAGGCACTCAGTGCGGTCAACGCCGCCGCCAGACCCAGGTGACGCAACGCGGCGCGGCTCATGGCGCGGCCTTCGCCTGCACGCGGGCAGGCGCAGTGGCCGCTGCGGGGCGCGCGGCATCCGGCAGGATGGTGACGGTGGCGGTGCGCCCGGCGATCAACTGCACCTGCGCCGGTACCGCATCCAGCGCAATGCGCACCGGGATGCGCTGCGCCAGCCGCACCCAGTCGAAGGCGGGAGTGACGTTGGGCAGGGCGCCGGCGCTGCCGGTGCGGTAGCGGTCTTCGATGCCGGCGGCGATGCTCTGCACGTGGCCGTGCAGCGTCACCGGCTCGCCCATCAGGTGCACGTCCACGCGCTGGCCCGGGTGCACGCCCTGCAGGCGGGTTTCCTCGAAATAGCCATCGACGCGGAACGAGCCGGTGTCCAGCACTGCCACCACCGGGCGCCCTGCGCTGACATAGTCGCCCACGCGCACGGTGCGGTCGCTGATATGGCCATCGGCCGGGCTGCGCACTTCGGTACGGTCCAGGTTGAGCTGGGCCAGGTCCACTGCCGATTGCGCGGTGGCCACAGCGGCCTGCGCCTTCTGCACGTTGGAGCGGCGCACTTCGGCATCTTCGGCGGCCACCAGGTCCTGCAGGCTGCGGTCGCGTGCGATCTCGCGGCGCAGCTGGGTCAGGGTGGCCTGGCGTTCGGCCAGTGCGGCGCGGGCCTGTTCCAGCGCAATCGCATAACGCGCGCGGTCCACCACGAACAGCAGCTGCCCGCGCGTGACCGCCTGGTTGTCGGCCACCGCCACCTGCTCCACCAGCCCGGACACATCCGGCGCCACCTGAACCACATCGGCGCCCACGTGCGCATCGCGCGTCCACGGTGCATCCATGTAGTACCGCCACAGGTGCTGCAGCACCACTGCGGCCACCACCACCATTGCCAAGGTCAGCAGCGCCGGCCCGGCCGTCTTGATCAGCTTCTTCACGATTGCATCCAACGCATGAGGGAAAACAGGCCGCCCAGCAGGGCGATGTACAGCGCCAGGTTGAACAGGGCCGGGTGCCAGATGTGGCGATACGCCCCGGCCCGCGTCAGCAGCGCGCCAACCGCGCTGTTGAGCAGGTAGGCCAGCGTCATCAACGCCAGCAGGGTGGGTACGAACACACCGTAGAGACTGAATTCTCCGTACATCGGCCACATATCCTGGGGAAGGGAAACAACGACGCCCGGCGCGGCCAGGCCACGCGGCAACCACGGCGGGTCGTCGGCACAACTAGGGCAGGCGCGCGTTCGCCTCGGCGATCAGGCCCCACAGCTTCAACACCACCTCCACCTCGGCATCGCTGAGCGCGCCGAACACCTCGGCCCGCAGCGCCACCAGGCGCGCCTCGATCTGCCCGACCAACGCCTGGCCGGCCTCGGTCAGCCACAACTGGTTGGCACGGCGGTCGCTGCTGTCGGCTTCGCGGCGCACCAGCGCCTGCGCGCACAGCTTGTCCAGCAGCCGTACCAGCGAAGGGCCTTCCATGCCCAGCTGCTGGGCCAGGGCCACCTGGCGGATGCCGCCGCCGGAGCGGCCAATCATCAGCAACGGCCCGGTGCAGGCGCTGGACAGGCCGAACTCGCCAAATGCCTGGTCGGCCAGGCGCTGCCATTGGCGGCTGGCAACCAGCAGGCCGGCACTGAGCTGGGCGCGGGGAGGAAGATAGGTAGTCATCACAATAGATAGGATGCTATCAATTCAACAATGAATCAACTGTCAACTAAACCCCCGGCAGGCAGCGCGGGCCACTGCTGGGGCCGCCGCCCCGTCCTCGGGTACCATGCACGCCCCCTTTGGGTGCATGCGCATGAGCCAGTCCGACCAGCCCGATTCATCCGTTACCCAGGCCCAGGCCGAAGAGGCCGTGCGCACCCTGCTGCGCTGGGCCGGTGAGGATCCTGCCCGCGAAGGCCTGCTGGACACCCCGCGCCGGGTGGCCGAAGCCTATGGCGACTGGTTCAGCGGCTACCGCGAAGAACCGCGCGCCTACCTGGAGCGCACCTTCGAAGAAGTGGCCGGCTACGACGAATTGATCGTGCTGCGCGACATCTCCTATGAAAGCCATTGCGAGCACCACATGGCGCCGATCATCGGCAAGGTGCACGTGGGCTACCTGCCGCGCGGCAAGGTGGTGGGCATCAGCAAGCTGGCCCGCGTGGTGGAAAGCTACGCGCGCCGCTTCCAGGTGCAGGAAAAGATGACCGCACAGATCGCCCAGTGCATCCAGGACGTGCTGCAACCGCGCGGCGTGGGCGTGGTGGTGGAAGGCGCGCACGAATGCATGACCACCCGCGGCATCCACAAGCGCGGCGTCAGCATGGTGACCTCCAAGATGCTCGGCAGCTTCCGCGAGGACGCGCGCACCCGCGCCGAATTCCTGCAGTTCATCGAAGTGGGCGGCAAGCGTTGAGGCAGCTCCGGCAGGCGTCATGAAGCATCAGGCACGGATTGCCGGCTACCGCCACTTGCGCGACCAGCCGGCGTGGAAATTGCTCGCCGCCGATCACGCACCGGAGCTGATCGGCCTGCTGCAGACCCTGTTGATGGACGGCGAACGCCGGCTGCCATCGGCGGTGCTGCATGCGCGCCTGCAGCGCCAGCTGGATGCCTTGCGCGGCGACGAACTTTCCCGCGAGCTGCCGCGCACCGCGCAGGCCTACCTGGCGCACTGGCTGGCGCAGGGCTGGCTGGAACGCCGGCTGCCCGAAGGCGCAGCCGAAGAAGAATACGAACTCTCGCGTGCCGCCACCCAGGCCATCCGTTTCATCGCCGGCCTGCGCGAGAGCGGCAGCAGCGCCACCGAAAGCCGGCTGTCGCTGGTGATCCAGCAGCTGGTGCAACTGGCCGGCCAGACCGAAGCCGACCCTGACGCGCGCCTGGCAGCACTACGCGCAGAGCGCGAGCGCATCGATGCCGAGATCGAGCGGGTGGCCGCCGGCCGCGTCGGTGCGCTGGACGGCAAGCGCGCGCTGGAACGCACCCGCGACCTGATCCATCTCTCCGATGAACTGGCCGAAGATTTCCATCGCGTGCGCGATGACTTCGAACAACTCAACCGGCAATTTCGCGAACGCATCATCGACGACGAAGGCGCGCGCGGCGATGTGCTGGAGCAGTTGTTCAACGGCGTGGACGTGATTGCCGACAGCGAGGCCGGACGCACCTTCGAGGCGTTCTGGAGCCTGCTCAACGACACCCAGCAGAGCAGCCAGCTCGATCAGGCACTGGATGCGCTGCTGGCACGCGGTTTCGCCCGCAAGCTCGACCGCCGCGAACGCGCCTTCCTGCGCGGGTTGACCGGCACGCTGCTGGAGCGCGGCGGCGAAGTGCACACGGTGATGCAGCACTTCGCACGTAGCCTGCGCGGGTTCGTGCAGAGCCGCGGGTATCTGGAACAGCGCCGGCTCAACCAATTGCTCAAGCAGGCACAGGGCGAAGCCTTGCACCTGCGCGAGAGCCTGCACGCCACCACCGCCACCGGCTACACGCAGGCATTGAGCGGCAGCCGCCTGCGCTCGTTGTCGCAGTGGCGCCTGCACGACCCGCGCCTCACCCAGGTCGATGGCCGCGTGTACGCGGCCGACGCGGCAGAGATCTCGCTGGACAGCGTGGGCGATTTGGTCGCGCAATCGGAGATCGACGTGCGCAGCCTGCGCCGCGATCTGCACGCGCTGCTCGGCGAGCGCCCGCGGCTCACCATCGGCGATGCGTTGCAGCAGCGGCCGGCGGTGCAGGGGCTGGGCAGTGTGATCGGCTATCTGTCGCTGGGCACGCGCCACGGCCTGGTGATCGATGGCCACATGGAAACGGTGCAATGGGAAGGCGGCGACGGCACGTTGCGGCGCGCACGCATTCCTTTGGTGTGGTTTACCCGGGAGAAACGCAATGAACTGGTCTGAGCAGGCAGCGCTGGATGCGCACGACGACGATGACGCCGACGCACACGCCAGCGCGCTGAGGCTGCCGGCCAGCGATGCCGCCAGCGCCGCGCAGGGCGGCGCGTTGTTCCTCGGCGACACCGGTACGCTGCCATTCGATGCGCGCCGCGCGCTGTGCCAGCTGTTGGCCGGCCCCAGCATCGACGCGCAGCGGCACGGCGGTTTGTGGCCTGCGCTGCTACGCAACGAGGTGGCAGTACGCCAGGTGCTGTGCGAACTGTTCCTGGAGCTGGTACTGGACCGCGAAGGCGGAGTGGCGTTCACCCGCCAGGCCGACACCGCCGAGCTGGAATCGCCCACCTTGCTGCGCAGCGCGCCGCTGACCTTCATCGAGTCGGTGCTGCTGCTGTTCCTGCGTCAGCAACTGGCCGAAGCCGATACGCGCGGCGAGCGCGCGGTGGTGGACGAGGCGCAGTTGGTGGAGGCGTTGTCGGTGTACGAAAAGAACGTGTCCACCGACAGGGCCGGGTTTACGCGGCGGGTGATGACGGCCATCGGCAAGATGCGCGAGAACCAGTTGCTGTCGCGGTTGCGCGGCAGCGAGGAGCGTTACGAGGTGTCGCCGGTGTTGAAGTTGTTGTTCTCGGCCGAGGATGTGCAGGCGTTGGTGGTGGCGTATCGGGAGTTGCGCGAGGGGGAGGTTGCTGCGGATTGATGTCGTCTGCGCCTGGGACGGCATCTCCCTTCTCCCATCGGGAGAAGGTGCCCGGAGGGCGGATGAGGGTACGGTGTCAGGGAGTGCCGTGCTGTGCGGATTTGTTCTGCGCCTGGGCCTGCATCTTCCCTCTCCCTCCGGGAGAAGGTGCCCGAAGGGCGGATGAGGGTGCGGTATCAGGGGGGGGGGCCGTGCTGTGCGGATTTGTTCTGCGCATGGGCCTGCATCTTCCTTCTCCCTCCGGGAGAAGGTGCCCGTAGGGCGGATGAGGGTACGGCGTTGGGCGATGGTTGGTTTGTTGTGGGTTGTGGGTTTGCTTGAGGTTGGGTGGAGTGTTGAGCAGAGCTTTCACGCCCTACGGGCGCGAGTCACTTTTCTTTGCTTGTGCAAAGAAAAGTAACCAAAAGAAAGCACACCCCGTCCTCGCGCCTTCCGCGCTGCGCGCTCCAGGTGCGCAAGGCCGGCAGAAATTTTTGTAAGGGACATCCGTGTCCCTTACAAAAACGTCGCGCATCCCTGCGCGCCGCCCTGCGGGTTGTATCTGCCGGCCTTGCCGCTGCTGTATGGGGGCCCGGAAAGCAAACTGCGTAAGCAACGGCAACGGCAACGGCAACGGCAACGGCAATGGCAAGAACAGCAGCAACGGCAGCAGTAGCAGTAGCGGCAACAACGCCAACAACAGCAACAGCGGCGAGAAGAAGAACACGTGAGGTTTTGTAAGAAACGCAGTGGCGTTCGCAGCAAGACGTCGATGCAGTCGCAAAGAGCGATGTAGTAACGAAAAATAGCGATGTAGTAACGAAAGACGGTGCAGTGGGCGAGAAGGAGCAGTGGTGGTCGGTTCATGCCAAGCGTGTTGATGGTGCAGGCATTCGAAGAAAAACCTGCTGCCGCGCGTCTTCTTACCGTCGCCTGAAAGACTAGGGCACCCGCTCTTGTAGGAGCGACCTTGGTCGCGAAGCCGTCCACGCACCCCATCCGTCGTTCTGCCACGCTCGTCCCGCAACACGCAACACGCAACACGCAACACGCAACCCCGCACCACAAGAAATGCATCACCGGTCGTATTGGTCTGTCCCTGGTGTCTCTGTCGTTCCGTTTTTGGTGAGTGAGCAATGAATTCCCAGTCCAACCTGTCGCCGGCGTCGCCGGGTGCTTCCTTGTTTGCCGAGACGCTGGCTGAGCAGCGTGCGCAGCAGTTTCGTATGCGGCGTTTGCAGGTACACAACTGGGGCACGTTCAACGGGTTGACCGAGGTGCCGATCGCGGAGAAGGGCTTCCTGTTCGTGGGGCGGTCCGGGTCTGGCAAGTCGACGTTGCTGGATGCGATGTCGGCATTGCTGACGCCACCGAGCATCGTGGACTTCAACGCAGCCGCGCGCGAGGCCGAGCGCAGTGGGCGCGACCGTAGCCTGGTGTCGTATGTGCGCGGTGCCTGGGCCGATCAGCAGGACAGCGCGTCCGGTGAGATCGCCACGCAGTACCTGCGCAAGGGCGCGACCTGGACGGCGTTGGTATTGGAGTACCGCAACGCGCAAGGCGAGGCGGTGAGCCTGGTGCGGCTGTTCTGGATCGCCGGCAGCGGCAATGCCGCGGCGGATGTGCGGCGGCATTACATGGTGGTGCCGCGCGCGTTCGATGTGGCCAGCGAGCTGGAGGGTTTCGATCTGGATCTGCGCAAGCTCAAGGCGCGGCTGGGCGAGGACGTGGCGCATTTCGACGGTTTCGCCGGCTATGCAGAGCGCTTCCGGCATGCGTTGGGCATCGGCAACGACATGGCACTGCGGCTGCTGCACAAGACCCAGTCAGCGAAGAACCTCGGCGATCTCAACGCCTTCCTGCGTGGCTTCATGCTCGATGAGCCGCGCACCTTCGAAGCGGCAGACCGGCTGGTCGAAGACTTCGCCGAGCTCGATGGTGCGCACCATGCAGTGGTCACCGCGCGACGGCAGGTGGAAACGCTCAGCCCGGCGCGCGAGCACCATGCCGCGCTGATGGCCTTGCGCCGCAGCGTTGGCGAATTGCGTGAATTGCAGCTGGGCGTGGACAGCTACCGCGAGCAACAACGGCTGGCCTTGCTGGAGGCGCGCCTGCAGGAGGTCGACAGCCAGGACCGCGGCCTGGCCGGCGAAGAAGGCCAGCGCCGTGAGTCGTTGGACAACCACGAACAGAAACTGGCCGGGCTGGAGCGCGAACAGCGCGCCGCCGGCGGTGAGCAGATCGAAGAACTCGAACGCGAGCGCGTGCGGGTGGAACGCGAGCGCGATGAGCGCCTGCGTCGCCGTGCGCAGATCGAGCAGGCCTGCCGCCAGCTCGGCACCGCCTTGGCGGCCGGCGCCAGTGGGTTCGCCGCCCAGGTGGCGCATGCGCAGGGAGTGCTCGATGGCGGCAAGCAGCACGCCAGCACACTGGACGAGGCCATCGCCGAGCGCATGGGTGAACGCCGCGACGATGAGCGCCGCTTTGCCGAGATCCGTGCAGAACTGGACGCGCTAAAGAAAGCGCCGTCGAGCATGCCCGCACCGATGCAGGCGCTGCGCGCGCGGCTGTGCGACGACACCGGCATTGCCGAATCCGCGCTGCCTTTTGTCGGCGAGCTGTTGCAGGTGCGCGAGGACCAGGTGGCCTGGCGTGGCGCGATCGAGCGCGTGCTGCACGGCTTTGCGCAGTCGCTGTTGGTGGACGAGCGGCATTACGCGCAGGTCAGCGAATGGGTCAACCGCACCCACATCGGCACGCGGCTGGTGTACTTCCGCGTGCGCCGCAATGACGAGCTGCATTCGCGCCGTGTCGATCCCAACGCGCTGCCCGGCAAGCTGCAACTGCGCGAGCATGCCTTCACCGAGTGGCTGCGCAACGAGCTCACCCGTCGCTTCGATTACGCCTGCGTGGACAACGCCGCAGCGCTGCGCAATGCCGACCGCGCCATCACCCGCGAGGGCCAAGTCAAGCATCCCGGCGACCGCTACGAAAAGGACGACCGCCACGCCGTCAACGACCGCAAGCGCTGGCTGCTCGGTCACGACAACCGCGACAAGCTCAAGGTCTTCGAGCGCGAAGCGCAGGCGCTGGCCCAGCGCATTGCCAGTTGCGACGCCGACGTGGCCGCGCTGCGCAAGCAACGCGAGCAGGACCAGGAAAAACGGCTGGCCGCGCACACCCTGGTGGAGCGCGACTGGGACGAGATCGACGTCGGCCCCAAGCTGCAACGCCTGAGCGATATCGATGAACAACTGCAGCAACTGCGCGAAGGCGATAGCGGCCTGCGCGCACTGGGCCAGGCGATCGACACCGCGCGCACGCTGCGCGATCAGGCCAAGCGCACGTATGAAGACGTGCGGCTTGAGCGCGCGCAGCTGGCACGCGAGCGCGTGCGACTGGAACAGCAGCAGGCCGCCTGCGCCGGCCGTGCCGGCACCGCTGCGCTCACACCCACGCAGTTGCAGGGCCTGCAGGAGCGCCTGGCCGCGTTGGCGCCGCTGTCGCTGGACACTCTGGAAGCGCATTTCCGTGTGGTCGAACGTGGGCTGGCCGAGCAACTGGCCGAAAGCCAGGGCCGCGACAGCCGGCTCAGCGCGCAGCTGCTCGAATGCTTCCGCCGGTATTGCCAGCAATGGCCAGAAGACAGCGGCGACTTCACCGTGAGCCTGGCCAGCGCCGACGATTTCCTCGCGCGGCTGGACCGGCTGGAAAGCGATGGCTTGCCGCGTCACGAGCACCGCTTCTTCGACCTGCTGCAGACCCAGAGCAAGAACAATCTGCTCGCCTTGCAGCGCCACACCGCCGAAGCCCACAAGGGCATCAAGCAGCGCATGGACGAGGTCAACGCCAGCCTGGAGCAGGTGCCGTTCAACCGCGACACCATCCTGACCATCGAGGTCAGCGACCGCCGTCTGGCCGAGGTGCAGGAATTCCAGCAGCAGCTACGCGCCGTGTTGTCGCATCAGCAGACCGAAGACCGCGCGCTGGCCGAAGCGCAGTTCGCCACCTTGCGCACGCTGGTGGCGCGGCTTGGCGCGCAGGAGCCGGAGGCGCGGCGCTGGCGCGAGCAGGTGCTGGATGTGCGCCTGCATGTGGAATTCATCGGCGTGGAGCTGGATGCACAGACCCGCGCGCAGGTGGAGATCTACCGCAGTGGCGCCGGCAAGTCCGGCGGCCAGCGCCAGAAGCTGGCCACCACCTGCCTGGCGGCCGCGCTGCGGTATCAGCTGGGTGGCGAAGACGGCGAATTGCCGCGCTATTGCGCCGTGGTGCTGGACGAAGCCTTCGACAAGGCCGACAACGAATTCACCGCGCTGGCGATGAACATCTTCGAGAATTTCGGCTTCCAGATGGTGGTGGCCACGCCGCTGAAGTCGGTGATGACGCTGGAGCCTTTCATCGGCGGTGCGTGTTTCGTGGAAATCAGCGGCCGCCACAATTCCGGCGTGTTGTTGATCGAGTACGACGAACAGGCGCAGCGCTTGAAACTGCCGGAGCGCTCGCGTGGGGAAGAAGCGGCGGCACCGCCGGCCGAACAGGGGGGCGCTGTGGCACCAGGCGAGCGCGCAGAACGTGCTCCGGTGATCGCTGTGGAGTCTGGCCACGCGGCAAGCGTGCACCTAGCGGAGACCACGGCAGTGCTTGTGCAGGGCGATGCAGTCACGGACGGGCAGTCGCGCGGCCACAAGCGCACACGCGCGGCGGCCACCGCATCGACGGCGGCGCCAGTGCCTGCGCCCGCTGGCAAGCGCAGCACGTCTGCAGCTGCAACATCAGCGACGGCCGCGCCAGCCACGGGCACGGCGGACGCGTCGAACGCACGGCGCAAACAGGCTGCAACCCCTGACACGCCACCGAAGCCAACCAAGCCGGCGAGCACGCGGTCTGGGTCCTCCGGCACGCCCGCTGCCAAGCGCACAACCACCGCGAAAGCCGCGGCCGTGCTGAAGGCCTCCAACGCCACGCCGGCCGTTGCGGCCAAGCGCACGGGCAAGGCGCCGAAACGCGTGAGCAAGCCAGCATCAGCTCAGCAGGTGGCCAAACCGGTATCGAAATCCAAGCCCACGGCCAAGCCCGCGACGGCGGCTTCCGCCAAGAGCCGCGTCGCGTCCACGCGCGGCTCTGCTCCCAAGGCGCGCAGCAAACGCTGAGCGCGGCCCCCGCGACCGCGCCACCGGGGCGGTCGCGAGGGTACGGTGTCTACGCGATGCGGCCGTACGCCCGCAGTCGCGCCGCGCCCGCAACGGCGACGAACTCGCGCACGCGGGCGTTGCAGCGTCGCCAATGACCCCCGCTGACTAGCTGGCACGCCTGTGTCGCACGTCGTGTGCCGCGCCGGCTTCAAGCGAGAGCCGGCCCACGGATCCGCCGCCGCTCCAGGCAGGCCACGCCCGCAGCGACACCTGCAGGCTGTCTTGAAGGCTGCAGACACGCACGCACGTCAGGCCTCACGCGGAAGACCTCAGCGTACCCATCAAGCCAACCGCCACCGCCAGGCGAACCCAAACTCCCCGACATTCGCGGATAAGAATCGTTATCATTGATGGCCGGATGTGTCCGCTCTGCGGCGTATCGCCCCGCAGAAGAGCCCGATGACCCCACTCCCCACGCGTCGCCACCTGTTGTTCGTATCCCTGTTTGCCGCAATGCCGGCCGCCGCCCAGGAAGCCAGCCTGCTCGACGCCATCGTGGTCAGCGAAAAGCGCGCCCTGTATCGGCCCGAAAAAGCCGCCGGCGCCACCCGTACCCAGACACCGGTGGAGCGCATTCCGCAGGCGATCCAGGTGGTGCCGCGTTCGGTGATCGACGAGCAGCAGCTCACCCGTTTGGTCGATGTAGTGGCCAATGTCTCCAACGTGCAGCCCGGCGGCACGCAGGGCAATCGCTCTGAGACCTTCGTGATCCGTGGCTTCGAAGCGTCCTCGTACGCGGTCGACGGCATCCTGCTCAATCCCACGCAGAACTTCACCGAAACCGTGCGCGATCTGGCCAATGTCGCGCAGGTGGAAGTGCTCAAAGGCCCGGCGGCAGTGCTGTATGGGCGCGGCGAACCGGGCGGGGTGATCAACCTGGTCACACTGCGGCCGGATGCGGTGTTTGGCGGCAACGCCTCGGTGCAGGTGGCCGAGCACGGCCTGCGCCGCGTGCAGTCCAGCGTCACCGGGCCGCTGAGCCCCACGCTGTCGGCGCGCCTGAGCGCGGCGGTGCAGCAGACCGGCAGTTTCCGTGATGCCCAGGCCGATGGCGACCGCGTGTTCGTGTCGCCATCGCTGGCGTGGCGGCCGAATGAGCGCCTGCGCGCGGATCTGGATATCGAATACACCCGCCAGACCAGCCCGGGCGACCGTGGTCTGGTGGCCATCGACGGAGTGGTGCGTGGCCCGGCGCAGCGCAGCTTCGGCGAGCCGTGGTCGCGCAATCGCGGCATCTCGCGCACGGCCCGCGGGCGTATCGAAGTCGACGCCACCGATTGGCTCACGCTGCGCCAGATCGTCAATCATCAGGACGGCGACAGCGGCCGCGGTGTGGCCGACTTCACTGGCTTCAGTGCCGACCGCGCGTTCCTGCAGCGCCGCGCCGTGCGCCAGGACCAGCAGGTGCGCGCCACCACCTCGCAGACCGAAGCGCTGGCGCGTTTCGACACCGGCCCGTTGCGCCATCAGGTCCTGGCCGGTGCCGAATATGTCGATGCGCATCGCCACACCGACGAGGCCCGTGCGCCGCTGGCGCGCATCAGCGTGCGCACTCCGGTGCAGGGCGCCTTGCCGGGCACCTATGTGCCAGCGCGCGAGATCGCAGTCGATGCGCGCTACGCCGCACTGTATGTGCAGGACCAGATCAGCCTGGGCGAGCGCTGGGATGTGCTGGCCGGCGTGCGCTGGGACGATGTGCAACAGACCACTCTCGACAACGGTTCCCGCACCCGCGAAGACGGCCGGCGCGCCTCACCGCGCCTGGGCGTGGTGTGGAAGGCCGCACCGCAGTTGTCGCTGTATGCCAATACCTCCACCTCGTTTCGCCCACGCAGCGCCAGCGTGTTTGCCGGTGGCAGCGCGCCGCCGGAAACCGGCCGCCAGTACGAGCTCGGCATGAAGAGTGCGCTGCTCGACAACCGCGTGCTCGCCACCGTCGCCGCATTCCAGATCACCAAGGACAACGTCGCCACCGCCGACCCGAACAACGATGGCTTCGTGCTGGTCACCGGGCAGCAGCGCGTGCGCGGACTGGAGCTGGATGTCACCGGCGAACTCACCCCGAACTGGCGCCTGATCCTGGGCGCCGGTTATCTGGACGCGCAGGTCACCCGCGACACCGTCATCGCCAGCGGCAACCGCCTGCGTGGCGTGCCACGCGTCAGCGCCAGCCTGTGGAGCACCTACCACGTCGCCAGCGGCCCGCTGTACGGGCTGACGCTGGGCGCAGGCGCGGTGCATGTGGGCGAGCGCGAAGGCGATCTCGCCAACAGCTACCGCATCCCCGGCTACACGCGCTTCGATGCGTCGGCGGCGTATCGCTTCGGCGGCCGCTACCAACTGGCGCTGCTGCTGCGCAACCTCGGCAACCGCTTCTACATCGAACAACCGGTGACGCAAACCACCAACTACCCCGGCGCGCCCCGCACGCTGTCGGCAACGCTGAGCATGGAATTCTAGGCATCGGATTGGCTCACGGCGCCGCGCCGCCGCGGCGTGCGTCTCAGTGCAGCAGGTCCCAGCCCATCTTGCCGATCAACACCACCACCAGCACCAGGAACAACTGCCGGATCAACGGCGTGCCGCCGCGCAGTGCCAGCCGCGTGCCGGCCACTGCACCGGCCACGTTGGCCGCGGCCATCGGCACGCCAACCGCCAGCATCACCTGGCCGGTGGGCAGGAAGAACGACAGTGCCGCCAGGTTGGTCGCCAGGTTCACCACCTTGGCCGCGGCCGAGGCGCGCAAAAAATCCAGCCCGAAGAAGCGGATGAACAGGAAGATCAGAAAGCTGCCCGTGCCCGGGCCGAAGAAGCCATCGTAGAAGCCGATTGCCGCGCCCATCGCCAAGGCGGTGACCAACTCGCGGCGGCCGATGGCGCGCGGGCGGTGCAGGGCGCCGAAGTCCTTCTTGATCAGCGTGTAGCCCAGCATTGCGATCAGCAACACCAGGATCAGCGGCCGCACCGCCTGCTTGGGCAGCAGGCTCACCGCCGTCGCACCCAGAAACGAAAACGTAAACGCCGCCGCAGTGGCGTAGAGCACCGGCCGCCACGGAAACCGCACGTTGCGCGCATAGCGCCACGCCGATGCACCGGTGCCGAACATCGCACTGAACTTGTTGGTGCCCAGAATCAGCGACGGCGCCTGCTGCGGCAACGTCGCAAACAACCCCGGCAACTGGATCAACCCGCCGCCGCCCACCGCGGCATCCACCAGCCCGGCCACGAAGGCGATGCACAGCAGCCACGGCAACTCGGTGGGAATCAGTTCCAGCAAGGCGGTGCTCCGCACGACGGGGGCGACAGCATAGCGCCGCACTGACGGCGCTCCACGCCGGGTTGCACGGATATATGTCGCGGTGTTCTCCGCGCGCTGGTCGCGGCCAATCGCAAGGACAACGCCGCCGCTGTTCTGCGTGGCAACAAGGTAGGCGCGCAGCTGCGTACGCGCGTGCTCGGCGATCTACGCTGGCGACTCCCCGTCGCGGTTCAAAAAGCCGTGCGAGGTTGCCGCGAAGCGATTACGGCGCAGGCCGCTGTCCACCGCAAGAATGCGGCGGCGCGCAGGCGCGCTGTAAGAGCGGCTAACAAAACGTAGCGAGCAGTCGCCAGGTGGGTGCGCACGGCGCGGAGGAACCGGAATGTACGTGGGTACATGCCGATTTCGAGCACCGGCCGCGCCCGCCTGACGGCTGCGCAGTAGTTTTGATAGCTGCTCTAAGCCGGCCAAGGCGTACTCGGCACAGGCCTGCGTCGTCATCCCAATGGTCGTCGATGCAGTTCCAGTAGTCGCGGTGTTCGCGCACCAAGGGTGGCCTTGAGCTCCTTGGCCGGCTGCGGCCCGCCATCGGCCTCCACGCGGGCGATCTCGAAGCGCGCGTTGCTGTTGCACAGGCGCCATCGGTGTCGTCGAACAAGGGGCGCACGCCGACCAGGGCTTTGTTGCGCGCCTGCGCAGCTGTGCAGTAAGCGCGGCCCGGATTAAGACGTAAGCGGTGGTTTTACTGAAGCCCACCTGCGGAAGAGAGGTAGGCGTGAGAGTAATGCGCGCAGCCTCGCTGACGTCCACGCGCAAAGCTGCGAGCCACTGCCAAAGCCACTACGCAACTTTGCGCGTACGAAGTGACGAGGACGCGCGCGCAAGGAGCATCACTACAACGTGCGTATCAGTGCCCACTCACGCTCCCGCACACGTCAACTACCAAGTAGAAGCCCGCATCCCGCATCCCGCATCCCCAATCCCCAATCCCCAATCCCCAATTCCCAATTCCCAATTCCCAATTCCCAATTCCCAATTCCCAACCGCAGCCCGCACAATCCCACCATGTCACCGTCCACACCCACCGATCCCTGTCCCTGCGGCCGCGCCGCCGGCTACGCCCAGTGCTGCGGCCAGTACCATGCCGGCGCTGCGGCGCCCGATGCGGAAACGCTGATGCGCGCGCGCTACAGCGCTTATGTCCGCCGCAACGTCGATTACCTGCTGGCGAGCTGGCATCCGTCCACGCGGCCGGCCGAGCTGGCGCTGGACGAAGGCGGCCGCACCACCTGGCTGGGCCTGAACGTGCAGCGCGCCATCGCCACCGGCGCAGACACCGCCGAGGTGGTGTTCCTGGCCCGTTACCGCATCGGCGGTGGCAGTGCGGTACGCATGACCGAACACAGCCGGTTCGTGCGCGAGGATGGCCACTGGTACTACCTGGACGCCCGGTAAGGCCGCGCTAACACACCGACGTCATCGCCCAACGCCGCACCTGCGATCACGGTGCAAGGCCGGCGCGCCACACGGTCCGCCGGGTCGCCGGTCATTCCGGTAGTCGCGTCCACGTGCCACGCCAGCCAGCCCAAACCGCCCGACGAACGGCGCCATCCCGCCCGGTTTGTCGACGCCACGTTCGCAGCCGATCCCGGAAGCTTGCCGCGCCGGCGGACTGCGCCGCGGGGTGGGACGGGATCATGGCAACCTTCAATCTCTGGCAATGGCTGCTGCTGGCACTGGTGGTGTTCGCGATCGTGCTGCCGACGCTGGTGGCCGCCGCGATGATCTGGTTCGGCCCCCGCCACGACACCCCGCGCCTGCCACGCAGCGTCCGCCGCAGTGGCGACGCCACCGGCGCAACCCCGGCGCTGTCGCTGCTGTCGGGCATCACCGGCGACGGCAGCTAAACCAGCGCTGCCGCCCCATCACGGCGGCGCAACCAGCATCGCTAGCCCAGCACGGCGCCAGACGCCTGCCTGATTCCTGCGCCCCCTGCACGCGCCCCGGCCGTCAGGTTGGCTATGCTCCCCGGCTCAACCCGCCGCGCAGGAGCCTTCATCGCATGCCGTTCGTTTTTCTGCCGGCCCTGAGCCCATGACGCCGCTGTGGCGTGCGTTGCCGCTGCTGCTGGGCCTGGCGCCGTTCGCCGCCTGGGCCGACCCCGCGTTCGACCGCTGCCTGGCCGGGCTGCAGACCCAGGCCGCCGCCAAGGGTGTGGATGCCGCCAGCTTCCAGCGCTTCACCGCCGGTCTGGCCGCCGACCCCAGCGTGTTGCCGCTGCTGGACGCGCAACCGGAATTCACCACCCCGATCTGGGACTATCTGGCCAGCCTGGTCGATAGCCAGCGCGTGAGCGATGGCCAGGCCATGTTGGTGACTCACCGCGAGCTGCTCACCCGCCTGTCCGAACAAACCGGCGTGGACCCGGCCACCATCGTGGCGGTGTGGGGCGTGGAGAGCGATTACGGCCGCATCACCGGCAAGCGCCCGTTGCTGGTGTCGCTGGCCACGCTGTCGTGCGCCGGCCGCCGCCAACCGTTCTTCCGCGGCGAATTCCTGGCCCTGCTCGGATTATTGCAGCAGGGCGACCTGGCGCCCGAGGGGCTGACCGGCTCCTGGGCCGGTGCGTTCGGGCAGACCCAGTTCATGCCGTCCACCTATGCGCGCATCGCCATCGACGGCGATGGCGATGGCCGCCGCGACCTGGTCGCCAGCATTCCCGACGCGCTGGCTTCCACCGCCAACTATCTGGTCAAGGCTGGCTGGGAACGCGCCCGCCCCTGGGGCATGGAAGTGCGCCTGCCGGCCGGCTTCGACGCCAACAAGGCCGGCCGCACCCGCCGCCAACCGCTGCAGGCCTGGCAGGCCGCCGGCCTGCTCGGCACCGACGGCAAGCCGCTCGCCCCGACCGGGCTGCCGGCCGAGACCGCCGCCGCCCTGTTGCTGCCGGCCGGCCCCACCGGCCCCGCGTTCCTGGTGTTCCGCAACTACGACGCGATCTACGCCTACAACGCGGCCGAAAGCTACGCTCTCTCGATCGCCCTGCTGGCCGATCGCCTGCGCGGTGGCGCCGGCCTGGTCGCCTCCTGGCCCACCGACGATCCCGGCCTGGGCCGGCCCGAACGCCGGCAACTGCAGCAACTGCTGCTGGCCCGCGGCCACCAGATCGGCGAAGCCGATGGCATGGTCGGCACCGCCACCCGCCGCGCCATCCAGGTCGAGCAGACCCGCCTGGGCCTGCAGCCGGCCGATGGTCGCGCCGGCCAACGCATCCTCACCGCCTTGCGCACCGCCCCGCCGGTGACCGGCGCCGCCGTTCGCGGCACCGCGTTCACGCTGCCGGCGGCCTATCCCGCATTCGTCCAATCTCCCATCGTCCAGAAGGCATCCCCCATGTCCGACGTCACCGGCCTGCGCACAGGCGACTTCCACGGTTTTCCCTCGCTGCTGATCGACACCCCGTATTCCACCGCGGCCATCAGCCTGTTCGGCGGCCAACTGCTGTCGTTCGTGCCCAAGGGCGGGCAGGACGTGATGTGGCTGTCGCCCACCGCCAAGCAGCCGCCCACGCCCATCCGCGGCGGCGCGCCGGTGTGCTGGCCGTATTTCGGCCGCCAGGATCAGACCGGTGACGTGCCGGCGCACGGCTTCGTCCGCACGGTGCCGTGGCAGCTCACCGAGAGCCGCCGCGAAGACGACGGCACTTTAGTGCTCACGCTCACGCCGCCGACCTTCGATGACCTGGCGCTGCGCCTGCACATGACCCTGCGCATCGGCCGCACGCTAGAACAACGCCTGGTCACCGAAAACGTCAGCAAGGCGCCGGTGCGCTTCACCCAGGCCCTGCACAACTACTTCCGCGTCGGCGACGCGCTCAAAGTGAGCGTGCAGGGCCTGGACGGGCTGGACTATCTCGACAAGTACGAGAACTACGCCATCGCGCACCGCCAGCAGGGCGACTGGAGCCTGCGCGATCCGCGCGACCCCGGCCGCAGCGACCGCATCTACACCAACGCCGGCGGCCACTACACCCTCACCGACCCGGTGCTGGGCCGCCGCATCGACATCCGCACCGAAGGCAGCCGCTCGCTGGTGGCCTGGAATCCGGGCGAAGACGCCGCCAGCAAGATGGCCGACGTCGGCACCGGCTGGCGCGACTACGTCTGCCTGGAAGCCGCCAACGCCGGCCCTGACGTGATCGAACTGGCGCCCGGCGCCAGCCACACGCTGGGCCAGACCATCAGCGTTGAATAACCGCAAGGATTGCCTAAGCCACTCTCACAACCCGCGCTGCTTCCAAGACAGTAAAGAGGCAGCAACGACTCCCTTCTCCCATCGGGAGCAGGTGCCCGAAGGGCGGATGAGGGGACGTGCGAAGCCTGCTGAAGTTTGAGTGCACGTCTGGCTTCGCCCAGTACCCTCACCCAACCCCTCTCCCGGCGGGAGAGGGGCTTTACTCCATCACGCTGATCTTGTGCCAGACACAGGCCAGGCGCTTCCCTTCTCCCATCGGGAGAAGGTGCCCCAGGGGCGAATGAGGGGACGTGCGAAGCCTGGTGAAGTTTGAGTGCACGTCTGGCTTCGCCCCGTACCCTCACCCCAACCCCTTTCCCGGCGGGAGAGGGCTTTAACTCCATCACGCTGATTTTGCGCCAGACACAGGCCAGGCGCTTCCCTTTTACTTTCGGGAGAAGGTGCACCGCAGGGGCGGATGAGGGGACGGGGCGTATCAGGCGACAGCCCATCCCCCATAACCCCACTACCCACTCCACCGCTACACTCGCCGCTTCGCCCCTGCGTGCCGCGCGATGTCCATCTCTCCTGATTCCGCATCCGCTCCCGCTCCGGGCCGGCGCCGCGCCGCACTGATCTTCATCTTCATCACCGTGCTGATCGACGTGCTGTCCTTCGGCGTCATCATCCCGGTGCTGCCCGATCTGGTCAGGCAATTCACCGGCGGCGACTATGCAGCCGCAGCTGGCTGGATCGGCTGGTTCGGGTTTCTGTTCGCCGCCATCCAGTTCGTGTGCTCGCCGTTGCAGGGCACTTTGTCCGACCGCTACGGCCGCCGCCCGGTGATCCTGCTGTCGTGCCTGGGGCTGGGCCTGGACTTCATCCTGATGGCACTCGCCCACACGCTGCCGATGCTGCTGCTGGCGCGGGTGATTTCAGGCGTGTGCTCGGCCAGCTTTTCCACCGCCAATGCCTACATCGCCGATGTCACCCCGGCCGACAAGCGCGCCGGCGCGTTCGGCATGCTCGGCGCCGCATTCGGCATTGGCTTTGTCGCCGGCCCGTTGATCGGCGGCTGGCTGGGCAGCATCGGCCTGCGCTGGCCGTTCTGGTTCGCCGCCGGTCTGGCGCTGTTGAACGTGCTGTACGGCTGGTTCGTGTTGCCCGAGTCGCTGCCGCCGGAGCGCCGCACCGCGCGGCTGGACTGGTCGCATGCCAACCCGTTCGGTGCGTTGAAGCTGCTGCGCCGCTACCCGCAGGTGTTCGGCCTGGCCTCGGTGGTGTTCCTGGCCAACCTGGCCCATTACGTCTACCCCAGCATCTTCGTGCTGTTTGCCAGCTACCAGTACCACTGGGGCCCGCGCGAGGTGAGCTGGGTGCTGGCCGGTGTCGGGGTGTGCAGCATCATCGTCAACGCCGTGCTGGTCGGCCGCATCGTGCGCTGGCTGGGTGAGCGGCGCGCGCTGTTGCTCGGCCTGGGCTGCGGCGTGATCGGCTTTGTGATCTACGGCCTGGCCGGCAGCGGCCGCACCTTTCTGCTGGGCGTGCCGATCAGTGCCTTCTGGGCGGTGGCCGCCCCGGCTGCGCAAGCCTTGATTACCCGCGAAGTCGGTGCCGACGCCCAGGGCCGCGTGCAGGGCGCGCTCACCAGCCTGGTCAGCCTGGGCGGCATCGCCGGCCCGCTGTTGTTCGCCAATGTCTTCGCCTGGTTCATCGGCAGCGGCGCGCCGCTGCACCTGCCCGGCGCACCCTGGTTGCTGGCCGGCCTGCTGCTGGCCGCGGGCTGGTTCATGGCCTGGAAGCGGGCAGGGCGCAGCCCGGCACTGGCGCAGGGCTGAAACCAACCGGTTCATGCAGCGGACGCGCCCGCTTTTTGCCTGGCTCGCATGCCCTGCTAGGCTGAGCAGCTTGGCTTTTGACTGTCTTCCTACGCATGCGTTCTGACACCCCGGTTGCCCCGCTTTCGGCTGCGCTCGCGCTGCGGCATGCCACGCAGGAGGCGCACACCCGGGTTGAGGCGGTGCCGCTGATGCAGGCGCTGGGGCAGGGCCACATCGACGCCGAGACTTACGCGCAGGTGCTGCGCCGGCATCACCGGCTGCTGGCCGGTTTCGAAGAACAGCTGAGCGACTGGCTGGTGACCCTGGTGGGCAGCGGATGGCAGTACCGCCGCCGGGTGCCGGCGTTGCGGGAGGATCTGCGCGTGCTCGGCCAACCCGTCGATGCCGCGGTGCCGCCGCCGCCGGCCAGCAGCGAGGCGGTGCGCTGGGGCATGCTGTATGTCATCGAAGGCTCTCAGCTCGGTGGCCGGGTGATCGCACGTATGCTGCGCAAACGTCAGCCGGGCCTGGCGCATGCATTGCACTATTTCGAACTGGCCGACGAAGACCCGGCCGGCTGGCGGCGCTTTCAGGCGGTGCTTGAGCAACGCCTGCAGAGCGCAGCGGCGCGTGCCGACGCCATCGCCGGCGCGCAGGCCATGTTTGCCCATTTCCACACCTGCCTGGCAGCGGAGGCACGTCCTTGAGCACTGCAACCAACCCGTTGGACCTGGACGTCTGTGCGCGCGAACCCATCCATATTCCCGGCCTGATCCAGCCTTACGGCGTGCTGCTGGTGATCGACCCCGCCGACGGCCGCATCGTGCAGGCCAGCACCACCGCCGCCGATCTGCTCGGCGTGCCGATGGCCGCGCTGCTTGGCATGCCCTACACCCAGGTGCTGACGCTGCCCGAAGCACAGCCGTTCGCCGTCGATGACCAGCCACAGCACCTGATGCATGCCGAGGTGCGGTTCCCGCAACGCGCCACGCCACCAGACAGCGCCTGGGTCGCGGCCTGGCATCTGTATCCGCAGCAGTGGCTGGTGGAAATGGAGCCGCGCGATGCGCGCCTGCTCGATGTCACCCTGCGCGAGGCGATGCCGCTGCTGCGCAGTGTCGAACGCGATCCCGGCATCGCCGAGGCAGCGGTGCGCGTGGCCAAGGGCCTGCGCAGCCTGATCGGCTTCGACCGCGTGATGATCTACCGCTTCGATGAGGAGTGGAACGGCGACATCATCGCCGAGGCGCGCAAGCCGGAACTGGAGGCCTATCTCGGCCTGCATTACCCCGCCAGCGACATCCCGGCGCAGGCGCGCGCGCTGTACCTGCGCAACCGGGTCCGCCAGATTGCCGATGTCGGCTACCAGCCGTCGCCGATCCAGCCCACCGTGCATCCGCAGTTGGGCACGCCGGTGGATTTGAGCGATGTGAGCCTGCGCAGCGTTTCGCCGGTGCACCTGGAGTACCTGGCCAACATGGGCGTCACCGCCACGCTGGTCGCCTCCATCGTGGTCAACGATGCGCTGTGGGGGTTGATCTCCTGCCATCACTACAGCCCGCATTTCACCAACCACGCCATGCGCGATGTCACCGATGCGGTGGCGCGCACCCTGGCCGGGCGGATCGGCGCGCTGCAGGCGGTGGCCCGTGCGCGCCTGGAATCGGTGCTGCTCACCGTGCGCGAAAAACTCATCACCGACTTCAACGATGCCGAGCACATGACCGTCGAACTGCTCGACGACATGGCCCCGGACCTGATGGATGTGGTGGACGCCGACGGTGTGGCGATCTTCCACGGCAACGACATCAGCCGCCACGGCACCACCCCGGACGTGGCGGCGCTGCGGCGCATCCGCGATCACATCGAATCCGAACACCACGATGCCCTGCGCGAAGACGCGGTCGGCGCGCTGCATGTGGACGCCATCGGCGAGGTCTTCCCCGAGCTCGCCGACCTGGCGCCATTGGCGGCCGGCTTCATCTTCGTGCCGCTGATGCCGCAATCGCGCAGCGCCCTGCTATGGACCCGCCGCGAGCAGATCCAGCAGATCAAATGGGCCGGCAATCCGCAGCTGGCCAAGCTGGAAGACATCCCCAACTCGCGCTTGTCGCCACGCAAGAGTTTCGACCTGTGGCAGCAGACGGTGCGCGGCCGTGCGCGGCGCTGGTCGCCGCTGCACCTGGAATCGGCCCGCAGCCTGCGCGTGCTGATCGAACTGATGGAGCGCAAGCGCTTCCAGCAGGACTTCACCCTGCTGGAAGCCTCGCTCTCACGCCTGCGCGATGGCGTGGCCATCATCGAGCGCGGCACGGCCAATGCCGCGCACCGCCTGCTGTTCGTCAACACCGCCTTTGCCGATGTCTGCGGCAGCGACGTCGCCGAGCTGATCGGACGTGAGCTGCAGACGCTGTACGCCAGCGATGCACCACGCGCCAACGTGGAACTGTTGCAGGATGCGCTGCGCAACGGCCGGGCCGCCTACGTCACCTTGCCGTTGCAAGTGAGCGACGGCGCACCGGTCTATCGCCAGTTCCACCTTGAACCTCTCCCCAGCCCCAGCGGGGTGACCGCGCACTGGTTGTTACAGCTGCGCGATCCGGAATAAGAGCAGCGATCAAAATGACTGCGCAGCCACCATGCGGGCGCGGCCGGTGCTCGGGATCGGCATGACTCCGGTTCCTCCGCGCTGTCCGCACCCACCTGACGGCTGCTCGCTACGTGTTATCAGCCGCTCTAAGCCATCGCGCAGCGTGCGCGGGCGCGCCCCGAGGCAACGCGCTGTCGAATGAGCGCGCACTCTTTGCGGCGTCAAGCATGGCGGCTTGATGCCGCAGGACCGCCGCCGGCCATATGCGGTGGCGGCAGCGGCCTTGCGGCACAGGCGCAGCGTCCATGGTGCTGGGCCGGTGCCTTGTCTCAGTGCTGCGGTCGGCGCGGCCGCAAGGCGATCAAGGTGATCGCACCGGCCAGCAAGCCCCAGAACGAGGCCCCGATCCCGCCCAACGTGAGTCCGGAGGCGGTCACCAGGAAGGTGATCAGCGCCGCCTCGCGCTCCGGCTCCTCGCGCAACGCCGCCGCCAGGCTGTTGCCGATCGTGCCCA